>JAPLAT010000329.1 GCA_026393175.1 Pseudonocardiales bacterium | reverse complement strand
GGCTGATCCCAAGGCATCCAACCCCTTCTCACCGGGCCACGGCGGGTGACTGACGACGGGTTTCGCAGCGGAATTTTCGAAGATTCCGTGCCGGAGCCCTTGAAGGCTCCGTCACGATTTCTTCGAAGAAATCGCCTGCTCCTTCAACACCGCCGCCAGATGCGCGCCATAGCTTGACTTGGCGAAAACCTTCGCCCGGTCCGCAAGACCCTGATGGTCGATCCAGCCCTTGCGAAAGGCGATCTCGTCGGGTGAGCCAACCTGCAACCCCTGCCGCTCTTCCAGGGTGCGGACGAAGTTCCCGGCGTCGAGCAGGCTTCCCGGCGTGCCGGTGTCCAGCCAGGCGAAGCCGCGGCCCAGGTCGTGCAGGCGCGCGGTGCCGCGCTCGAGGTAGGTCCGGTTGACGTCGGTGATCTCCAGCTCGCCGCGGGCCGAGGGGCGCAGCCCGCGGGCGATCTCCACGACGTCGTTGTCGTAGAAGTACAGGCCGGTGACGGCCCGGTCCGAGCGCGGGTGCGCGGGCTTCTCCTCGATGGAGACGAGCCGCCCGTCGGCGTCGGCCTCGGCCACGCCGTAGCGCTCGGGGTCGCGCACCGGGTAGCCGAACAGGGCGCAGCCGCCCCCGGACCCGATGTCGGCGATCGCCCGCTGCAGCAGCCCGGAGAACCCGGGGCCGTGGAAGATGTTGTCGCCCAGCACCAGGGCGGCGGGGTCGTCGCCCACGTGGTCGGCGCCGATGACGAACGCCTGCGCCAGGCCGTCGGGGCTGGGCTGCTCGGCGTAGTCGATCGTGAGCCCCAGCTCCTCCCCGGTGCCGAGCAGCGACCGGAACAGGGGCAGGTCGTGGGGCGTGGAGATGAGCAGGATCTCCCGGATCCCGGCCACCATCAGCACCGAGAGCGGGTAGTAGATCATCGGCTTGTCGTAGACCGGCAGCAGCTGCTTGGAGACCGCCCGCGTGATCGGGTGCAGCCGCGTGCCGGATCCCCCGGCCAGGACGATGCCCTTCATCGCGGCAGATGCTGCCACGGCCGGGGGATCACCCGGCGGCGGGGAGCAGGGTCATCCGCGCGGGCGCCTCGGCCCAGTGGTCCACCGGCCACTGCCCGGGGCGCTCGGGCAGCCGGCCGCTCTCGTAGACCAGCCGGGCGTCGACCGGGCGGGGCGTCTCCGCGCGGTCGAGCAGCCGGTAGTTCCACCCGATCAGCGTGCGGCCCAGCGGCCCGCTGCGCTCCTCGCGCGCGGTGATCGCGGCGAGCACCCGCCCGCGGTCGGAGAACGGGTCGACGATCCGGCACCCGCAGTAGTAGGCGAGCGTGCCGATCTCGCCGGGGCTCTCGACCGTGCCCGCGCCGACGAGGGTGCGCAGGTCGGTGCCGATCCGCTCGTACTCCGCGGCGGAGGCCCAGTTCGTCGAGATCGGGGCGCGGGCCCACGGGGTGCCGACGACGACGGTGTCGACCACGAGCGAGGCCACGACCAGCCCCGTCCCGACGAGCGCGACGCCCGCGGCCGGCCCGGTGCCGAGCACGAGCAGGCGACCGGCCAGCACCGCGGCGCAGAGCGTGGCGCCGATGAGCAGCGGCGCGTAGTACCAGTGGTACGGGGCGGTCTGCAGGAGGCAGTAGGCGAGGTAGTGCGCGGCCGCGCCCGCGGCGGCGACGGTCCCGACGACCTGCCACGGCTCGACCGGCCGGGACCGGGGGCGGACCGCCCGGGCCGCGAGCGTGGCCACGGCCGCGACGGCGCCGAGCAGCACCGGCAGGAACGCGACCAGCGCGACGGTCCGGTTCGCGCCCCAGTACAGCAGCGGGCCGTTCCAGAAGCCGAAGCCCGCCCAGGTGCTCGACCCGGCCTTGAGGATCAGCGTGTCGGGCAGGGCGGAGCCGAGGGCGAACCAGCTCAGGACGTGCCACGGCAGCGCCACGGCGACCACGGCGCCGAGCGCCCGGACCCACCGCCGCCGCACCCCGGCGAAGCCGGCCAGCGCGACGAGGACGACCACGGCCAGGTCGGGGCGGGCGAGCACGGTCAGGCCGCCGACGACGCCGAACGCCCCGGCCCGCCCGGCCGCGCCGTAGCGCAGCAGGCCGGCGACGAGCGCGGCGCACAGGAACGGCTCCAGCCCGACCGTGGACAGCAGCAGCGGGTTCACCAGCAGCGCGCCGACGGCGAGCGCGGGCGTGGCCCGGCTGAGCCCGGCCTCGCGGGAGAGCACGGCGAGCCAGCGCGCGGCCAGCACGGCCGAGGCCACCAGCAGCACGCCCACGGCCACCTGCGCGTCGCGGACGACCGCGGTGATCGCGGCCAGCAGCAGGACGTTGAGCGGCGAGGTGGCGCTGTTGGACGTCTCGTCCGGGACCAGGCCCCAGTGCAGGTCGAACGCGAGGTTCCGCGCGTAGGTCATGGTGATGTACGCGTCGTCCACGAGCGCGCGGTGCACCAGGAGGAAGGCGAGGGTGGCGACCACCGCCACGCCGAGCAGCAGCCCGGCGTCCGTGCCGCGGAGCCGTCGGACCTCCCCGTCCGCCCGGACCGCCCCCGAGACGATCGACGTCATGAGCTCAGGCGTACACCGCCACGGTCAGCGTGCCGACCCAGAGCAGGGCGAGCACCTGCAGCACCCGGTCGCCCAGCGCGATCTCCTCGGGCTCCCCGCCGCTGCCGTTGTCGACGTCCACCGAGTAGCGCAGCACGGCCACGACGAACGGGACGATGGAGACCGCCGCCCAGACCGGGTTGTTCTCGGTCTCGCGGATCTCGAAGGCCCACAGCGAGTAGGTGGTGATGAGCACCGTGGCCGAGAGGCCCCACACGAACCGCAGGTAGGACGCGGAGTAGCTCTCCAGCGACTTGCGGATCTTCGCGCCGGTCCGCTCGGCCAGCATCATCTCCGCGTAGCGCTTGCCGGCCACCATGAACAGCGACCCGAAGCCGGCGACGAGCAGGAACCACTGCGACAGCGCGATGCCGGTGGCCGCGCCGCCGGCGATGGCGCGCAGCAGGAAGCCCGAGGCGACGATGCAGATGTCGAGCACCGGCTGGTGCTTGAGCCAGAAGCAGTAGGCGAGCTGCACGACGACGTACACGGCGAGCAGCGCCACGAGCTGCACGCTGGCCAGCGCCGACAGCGCCAGCGAGCCGGCGAGCAGCACCACGGCGACCCCGAGCGCGAGTCCCGGCGGCACGATGCCCGCGGCGATGGGGCGGTGGCGCTTCGTCGGGTGCGCGCGGTCGGCCTCGACGTCCTTCGCGTCGTTGACCAGGTAGATCCCCGACGCGGCGAGCGAGAACGCGACGAAGGCGACGACGAGCTGCACGGCGATGCCGGGCATCAGCAGGTCGCCCGCCGCGAACGGCGCGGCGAGCACGAGGACGTTCTTCACCCACTGCCGCGGCCGCATCGTCCTGATCAGACCGCGAACGACCGCGGCCGGCGTGCGGTCGGGGACGGGCGCGGCGGGCAACGGTGGGACGTCGGTGCTGGTCATCGTGGGGTTCTCCGGGTCGGGACGCGGCGGACGGCCGCGGCGACCGCGGCGCCGAGCAACGATCCGGCGACCACGTCGCTGGGGTAGTGGACACCGAGCACCAGCCGCGACAGCGCCATCGGGGGGACCAGCGCCGCGACGAGCGGGCGGCGCAGCAGCGCCCCGAACAGCACGGCGGCGGCCGTGGTGGAGGTGGCGTGCGCCGAGGGGAAGCTGAGCCGGCTGGGCGTGCCGACGAGGACCTGCACGCCCGGGTCGTCGGGGCGCGGGCGGCGGACGACGCGCTTGACGCCGATCGACGCGCCGTGGGCGAGCGCGACGCCCGCGGTGGCGACGAGCCAGTCGCGGCGGCTGGCCCGGTCGAGCAGTGCGCCCGCGGCGCCGAGCGCGAGCCAGCCGGCCGCGTGCTCGCCGAACAGCGACATCCCGCGGGCCACCCGCACGACGGGCGGGTGCCCGACGCGGCGCTGCACGGCGCCCAGGGCGCGCACCTCGACACCGGGCGCCGGGAGGACGGCGGGCGCACCGGCACCCGCGAGGCCCCGGTCCGGCGTGCCCCGGTCCGGCGTGCTGCGGAGCGGCTCGGCCGGGGACGTCCCGGCCGGGCTCGTGTCGGGCATGCTCCTCGGGGCAGACGCCACGGCAGGGCCTCCAGGCTGCGGCGCCGATGCGCCCGCGGGCCGGTCGACGGTTCCTCGGTCGGCCCGATCGTACGCACCCCCGCACCACCCGCCCCCGCGCCCCGGCCGCGACGCGTGCGGACCGCGGGTCAGAACCAGCGCTCCAGCACCAGGGCCAGGCCGTCCTCGCCGTGGTGGGCGGTGACCTCGTCGGCCACGTCCAGCAGGGCCGGGTGCGCGTTGCCCATCGCCACGCCGTGCCCGGCCCAGCGCAGCATCTCCAGGTCGTTGGGCATGTCGCCGAACGCGACGACCTCGGCCGCCCCGACGCCGTGCCGCTCCGCGACGTCGGCCAGCCCGGTGGCCTTCGTGACCCCGGGCGGGGACAGCTCCACCAGGCCCAGCGGGTGGGAGAACGTGAGGTCCGCGCGCCCGCCGACGACCGGGGCCAGCGCGGCGACCATGGCCTCGCTCGACATCTCCGCGCAGCGCACCAGCATCTTCACGGCGGGCCGGTCCAGCAGCTCGGAGCGCCCGACGACGTGGTTGTCGCCGTCCGGCCAGGCGTGCCGGTAGGCCGGCTCGGCCACGAACCGGGCGTCCGCGTCGTCGGCGAACGCCCCGACCCGCTCGACGGCCAGGCCGCCCGTCGGCAGCACGTCGGCGACCGCGGCGGCGAGCTCGGCCAGGACCCCGGCGTCGAACGTGCGCGCCCACACGACCCGGTCGGCGGCCGCGTCGTAGAGGACCCCGCCGTTGGCGCACACCGCGAGCGGGGCCACCGGCAGCATCGCCACCACCGGCGGGATCCAGCGCGGCGGGCGGCCGGTGACCAGCACGAATCCCACCCCCGCCGTCACCAGCCGGTCGATCGCGGCGAACGCCCGGGCCGGCACGCGGTCGTCGGGGCCGAGCAGCGTGCCGTCGACGTCGGTCGCGACCAGTCGGGGAGCCTGCACACGACCAGGGTACGGAACCGTTACAGCCGTACCGGCATGAGCAGTGAGAACGTGTCGTCCCGGCCGGCCGGGCGGATGCGGACCGGGGCGAGCGGGCCGTCCAGGTCGAGCACCAGCTGCCCGGGGCCGCCCGCGTCCGCGGCCTGCAGCAGGAACTCGACGTCGACCCCGATGCCGTCCCGCCCCGCGTCGACCACCAGCCGTCCCCCGTCCGCCGACAGCACGGTGACCGCGACGTCCACACCGTCGGCCTCCCGGCGGACCGTGCGGGTGCCGCCCGCGGCCACGGCGGCGCGCAGCACCCGGTCCTCCACCGCGACCGGCCGGCCGGCCGGCGGGAGCAGTCGCCGCCAGTCGGGGAACGCGCCGTCGAGCACCGCGCCGTCGACGGCTGCGGTCCCGCAGCGGGCCGTGATCCGCCCGCCGTCGACCTGCAGCGTCACCTCGCCGTCCAGCTCGGCCAGCCGGTCGGCTACGGCCGCCGGGACCAGCACCGACGCCGTCCCGGTGGCCGGGGCGGAGGCGACGGCCAGCCGGTAGCGGTCGGTCGCCACCGCCGTGAGCGTGCCGCCGGCGATCTCGAGCAGGACGCCGGCCAGCATCGGGTACGCGGGGTCGGCGCCGACCGCGAAGCGGACGGCGCGCAGGACGCGGGGCAGGTCGGTGAGGACGCAGGTGGTCATCGGGCTCTCCTCGGACAGCAGGTGCGGGACGCCCGCGAGGAGCCTGCGGGCGTCGGCGACGCCCCGTTCCAGCTCCCGCAGGTGCGCGGAGACCAGCGCGTCGACGGCGGCCGGGTCGTCCCGGCGGGCCAGGACGTCCCGGATGCGGGCCAGCGGCATCCCGGCCCGGCGCAGCGTCGCCACCAGCCGGGCCGTCGCGACCTGGTCCGGGGCGTAGAACCGGTAGCCGCTGTGCGGGTCCACGTGCGCGGGCACGAGCACGCCCGCCCCGTCGTAGAACCGCAGCGCGCTCACCGTCAGCCCGGACGCCCTGGCCGTCTCCCCGATGCTCTCCACGCCCCGGACCCTGCCGTCTCGACGTGGTCGAGGGTCAACCAGCGGGACCGGCGACCACGCCGCGCTGCGCGGCCGTCGTCAGCGGTGCGCGCCGAAGAAACGGCGCATGTCGGCGACGAGCAGGTCGGGCACCTCCAGGGCGGGGAAGTGCCCGCCGACGGGATGCTCCGTCCACTCCCGGAAGGTGTGTCCGGGGTCCACCGCGGCGCGCACGGACAGGTCGGCGGCGAAGACGGACGCGGCCGCGGGCGGCGGCGGGGCGCCCCACCCGCCGGTGTCCCCGGCCCCGTCGCTCCCGGCCGCCGCCGCGAACCGCCGGTACAGCTGCATGCCCTCGTGCAGCGCGTGGGCCGACGACCAGCCCAGCCGGCCGAACCAGTACAGGCTGACGGTCGTGAGCAGCCGGTCCAGGTCCACGGCGTCCTCGGGGAGCGCGGACGCGGGATCGGTCCACTCCGCGAACTTCTCGACGACCCACGCCAGCTGCGCGACGGGCGAGTCGGTGAGCCCGTAGGCGAGGGTCTGCGGACGGGTGGCCTGGATGTGCAGGTAGCCGGCGCCGTCCTCGCGGAACGTGTTGAACCGGGCGGCCCGCTCCCGGTCGGACCCCTCCAGGCCGTCCAGGCCGATGGCGGGCCCGAGCGGGAACGGGCTGGGCCCGGTGACGTGCGTGGCGAGGACCCGGCCGGGCGCGACCATCGGCAGCATGCCGACGACGCCGGAACCCACGTCGGTGCCGTGGGCCAGGAACCGGTCGTACCCGAGCCGGGTCATCACCTCCGCGACCACCCCGGCGACCCGGAACAGGTCTCCCCTCCCCGCCTCGGCCAGCGGTGAGAAACCGAAGCCGGGCAGCGACGGGACCACCACGTGCACGGCGTCCTCGGCCCGGCCGCCGTGCGCGACCGGATCGGTGAGGGGGCCGATCACGTCGACGAACTCCACGAACGAGCTCGGCCAGCCGTGCAGCATCAGCAGCGGCCGCGCACCCGGCACCGCGGACCGCACGTGGACGGCGTGGACGTCCTGTCCGTCCACCGTGGTCACGACCTGCGGCAGCTCGTTGAGCCGGGCCTCCTCGGTCCGCCAGTCGTAGCGGTCGCGCCAGTGCTCGACGACCGGTCGGAGGTAGCGGGCGGGGACCCCGCGCTCCCATCCGGTGCCGGGGAGGTCGTCGGGCCACCGCGTCATGGACAGGCGCAGGAGCAGGTCGTCCACCGCGGCCTGCGGGACGTCGATGCGGAAGGGCCGGACCGTCGTGTCGTCGTTCATGCCGCAACCGTAGGAGCAATTGCGGAACACTTGATTCCTCGTTGGCGGGCACACTGGAGGCGTGTTGGAGACCTCCGCCCGACTGCTGCAGCTCCTGTCGCTCCTCGGCACCCGCCCCTTCTGGTCGGGGCGCACGCTCGCCGAACGCCTGGAGGTGTCCACGAGGACGGTGCGCAACGACATCGAGAAGCTGCGCTCGTTGGGCTATCCCGTGCACAGCACCCCGGGCGTGGCGGGTGGGTACCGGCTCGGAGCCGGCGCGGAGCTCCCCCCGCTCCTGCTCGACGACGAGGAGGCCGTCGCCGTGGCGGTCGGGCTCGGCACCGCGGCGGGCGGCGCGGTGCCCGGGATCGGGGAGGCGTCGGTGCGGGCCCTGGCCAAGCTGCACCAGGTGCTGCCCTCCCGGCTGCGTCACCGGGTGGGCGCGCTGCGCGCGGCCGTGGTCGCCGTACCCGCCCACGGCCCGGTCGCCGACCCGGAGACCCTGATCGCCATCGCCTCCGCGTGCCGCGACGAGCAGCGCCTCCGCTTCGACCACACCGCCCGTTCCGGCTCGTCCTCGCGGCGGGAGGTCGAGCCGTACCGCCTCGTGGTGCGGGGTGGCCGCTGGTACCTGTTCGCCTACGACCTCGACCGCGACGACTGGCGGACGTTCCGCGTCGACCGCATCACTCCCCGCGTCCCCACCGGCCCGCGCTTCACCCCGCGCGCGCTGCCCGCCGACGGTCCCGCCGCCCGGGTCGACCGAGGTGTCGCCGCCGCATCGTGGGACCACCACGCCCGCGTCCTCGTCCACGCACCGGTGACCGTCGTGGCCGCGCGGCTCCCGCCCTCGGCAGGCGCCCTCACCGCCGTCGACGACACCACCTGCGCGCTCGACACCGGAGCCGACGACCCCGCCGCGCTGCTGCGCCATCTCATGATGCTCGACCTGGACTTCTCCGTCGCCGACGATCCCGGCCTGGCGGCCGAGGCCCGCCGCCTGGGCGACCGGCTGATCCGCGCGGCCTCCTCGACCCGCGGCCCGGCCGCTAGATGATCGCGAAGGCCACCACGAGGCCGATGGCGAGGTGCGCGGCGCCGATGAGGAAGCTCTGGGCCTGCAGCCGCTCGGCGGCGAGCACGGAGCCGATGTCGATGCGCATGACCCACTCCAGCAGCCGCACGGCCCCGACCTGGGCGACGATGCCGACCAGGCCGAACACCAGCGTCTGGATGAGGCCCTCGGTGAGGAAGCCCGACGAGGTGTAGATCGCGGTCACGACGATCAGCGCCATGCTCACCATCCCCGCCGCCGTGACGACGACGGAGTTGGGCCTGCCCTCGCGGACCATCACGTTGAGCTTGCCGGGCGTGGTGAGGTCCACGGCGTAGAAGCCGAGCAGCATGAGGAGCACGCCGAGCACCGCGTAGAGCAGGATCGCGCCGACGCCCAGGCCGAGCACGCCGAGGAAACCTTCGTTGATCATGACGGGGAGCCTTTCAGGCCGGGATGCGGTGGGGGACGAACGCCGCGCCGTCGTCGGTCACCAGGCCGACGGTCTCGCGGATGCCGAGGCCGGCCGCCGTGTCGCCGACGACCCAGGCGCCCAGCGCCGGGCGGAAGCCGTCGAACTCGGGCAGCGGGGCGAGGAGCTGGTAGACGTAGCCCTCCTCGCCGTACACGCCGCCGGTCTCGTGCTCGAGCCCGGCGCCGACGATCGCGATGTTGGCGCCCTCGCGCCCCAGCCGCGGCTTGCGGACGTACTCCGTGAGCAGGCCGGGCTGGTCGAGGTAGGCCGGGAGCAGGTTGGGGTGGCCGGGGTAGAGCTCCCAGAGCACGGCCAGGATCGCCTTGTTGGACAGCACGCACTTCCACAGCGGCTCGATCCACAGCGTCTCGGGCAGGCTGCGCACCACGTGGGCGCCGAAGTCGTCGGTGAGCACCCACTCCCAGGGGTAGAGCTTGAACACCGCCGCCATCCGCGCCTCCTCGAGGTCGACGAAGCGCTCCAGCACGGCGTCCCAGCCGACGTCCTCGATGGCGAGGCCGACGGTGTCCAGGCCGGCCTCGGCGGCGGTCTCCTGCAGGTAGCCGACGGTGACGTGGTCCTCGCCGCTGGCGTCGGCGCCCGACCAGGTGAAGTGCACCTCGTCCCCGGGCAGCCGGGCCCGCACCTCGCCCCAGCGCTCCACGAGCTTCTCGTGCAGGGAGTTCCACTGGTCGTCGCCGGGGTGGACGTCCTTGAGCCAGTGCCACTGCAGGATCGAGGCCTCCAGCAGCGTGGTGGGGGTGTCGGCGTTGTACTCCAGCAGCTTGGCCGGGCCGCCGCCGTCGTAGCGCAGGTCGAAGCGGCCGTAGACGTGCGGGTCGGCGCGTCGCCACGACGCGGCGACCGCCTCCCAGGCGTGCTCGGGGATCGCGAAGTCGCGGAAGCGCTCGGTGGTGACGACGTGGTCGACGGCGGCCAGGCACATCCCGTGCAGCACCTCGACGTCGGCCTCCAGGGAGAGCACCTCGTCCAGGGAGAACGTGTAGTGCACCGACTCGTCCCAGTACGGGCGCGCCGCCCCGCCCGCCCCGCGGCCCGGGGCGCCGAACACCATGCCCTGCTCGCGGACGGTGGCCTCCCAGCCCGGCCGCGGTTCCCCCCGGTGGCGCCGCACCGCTCAGCCGCCGCTCGACGAGCCGCCGCCGGACACGCCCAGCCCGCCGCGGCTGACCCCGCCGCTCGACGCCCGCGGCGGGGAGACGTCCCGGCCCGACGGCGTCGTGACCCGGGTGCCCTCGCGCGGCACGACCGTCGTGCCGCCGGTGACCCGCTCGCCGACGGCCCCCGACCCGCCGTAGTTGTAGTGGTACTGGCTCCCGCCGGTGCCGATGAAGAGCGGGTAGAAGCCGCCGCCGACGCCGCTCGCGGCGGGGGTGACGCAGTTGGCGTCCGCGACGACCTCGTCGGTCTCCTCGTCGACGCACACCGCGGTCTGGGTGGCCTGCGGACCGGTGACCGAGTAGCCGACGGCGATCAGCGCGACCACGCCCACCGTCACCCCGGCCCCGACGAGCACCCGCCTGCGCGTGCGCGCGGACCGCTCCGACCGCTCGGCCTGCTCCCGTTCGGCCTCGGCCCGGCGGCGCAGCGCCTGCTCACGGGCCCGGCGCTCGGCGAGGCTGGGCTCGCGCGGCGTGGTCGAGCCGTCCTGGAAGCGCATCCGCCCCGGCTCGTGCCCGCCGTCGCCCGTGTCCTCGCCCGGGTCCTCGCCGCCCATGACCGCCCCCTCACCCGTCCGGCCGCGCGAACGCTACCGGGCGGACGTTCACAGCACACCGACGACCGGTGGTCGCGCGGTGGGGCACCACCGGAGGGGGTGACGCGGTAGGTCACGGCATGATGACGGGCGACATGGACCAACTGCTCACCGCGCCCGTCCGGGTGGTGGACGGCGACGACGCTCCCCCGCACACCCCGTCGCCCGACCGCCCCGAGGGCCGCTCCCCCAGGCCGTCCGCGCCCACCGGCATGCACCCGGTGCGCCGCGTCGTCATCGGCGTCGTCATCGGCGCGCTCACGATGTTCGGCGTCGCCACGCTCGACACCGTCACCGGTGCCGAGGTCCCGGTGCTCGGGTCCTTCGCCGCGCTGCCCGCCCCGCCGGACGAGCCCGCGGTGATCGAGGTGCCCGCGCCGCCGTCCACGCCGGGCACCTGCCTGACGTGGAGCCGCGCCGACGCCGCGGACACCGCGCTCGTCGACTGCGCGCAGCCGCACCTGTTCGAGCAGGCGGGCACCGTGCTGCTGGGCGACCAGGTCGCGCTGCCCTCGGACACCACGTGGCGCCAGCTGGTCGACGAGCGCTGCGGCCCGGTCGTGCTGACCTACCTGAACAACACCTTCGACGAGCAGGGCCGCTACCGGGTGGGCGCGCTCAAGCCGTCGCCGTCGAAGTGGGAGCAGGGCGACCGCGAGCTGCGCTGCGGCCTGCAGAGCGCGTCGCGCTCCGGGGCTCTCTACCCGATGACCGGCCGGGTCGCCGACAGCGACCAGTCCGCCGTCGAGGAGCCCGGCACCTGCCTGGCGATCGACGGCCCCCGCGTGGGCGACCCCGTCGCCTGCTCCGGCCCGCACGCGCTGGAGGCCGTCGGCATCGTCGACCTGGCCGAGCAGTTCCCGGAGGGCTTCCCGGCCGTCGCCGACCAGGACGCGTTCCTGCAGCCGCGCTGCACCGAGGTGGCCGCCCAGTACGCCGGCGGCGAGACCGCCGTCGCCGACAAGGGGCTGACGGTCTACTGGAACAACGTCGTCGAGCAGTCCTGGGCCGCCGGGTCCACCCGCGTCAACTGCAACGTGGCGGCGCTGCTGCCCGACCGCAGCGGCTTCGCACCGGTCACCGGCTCGGTCACCGGCGAGGTCGTCGTCGGCAGCGAGGTGGCCCCGCCCGCCACCAGCACGCCCACCGCGGGCGAGCCCGCCCCGCCGACCACCACCGCCCCGGCGCCCACCGACCCGGCCGCCCCGACCACCCCGCCCGCCGAGGGCGAGGCCCCGCCGCCCGCCGAGGGCGAGCTGCCCCCGGTCGAGGTGGCGCCGGTGGAACCGGTGGCCGAGGTGCCGGTCGGCTGAGCCTGTGAGGATGGCCCCGTGGAGATGACGCGGGGCCGGTTCGAGGAGCTCGTCGCCGACGCCCTGGACACGATCCCGCCGGAGCTCACGGCGGCCATGGACAACGTCGTCGTGCTCGTGGAGGACGCCCACAACGCGGAGCCCGACCTGCTCGGGCTCTACGAGGGCGTCGCGCTCACCGAGCGCACCTCCGACTACGGCGGGGTCCTGCCCGACCGGATCACCGTCTACCGGGACCCGATCCTCGCCCTCTGCGCCGACGAGGACGAGGTCGTGCACGAGGTCGCCGTGACCGTGGTGCACGAGGTCGCCCACCACTTCGGGATCGACGAGGACACCCTCCACGACCTCGGCTGGGGCTGACCCCCGGCGGTCGGGGGCCCCGACTCGTGCGCACCCACACCCCGACTCGCGGGTCAGTCGCCTGCGGCCGGGGTGTCGGCGGGGTGTGGCGGGCCGACCGGGGGTGCGGGGTCCCAGTGCTCCAGCTCCCACTCCCCCACGGCGCCGGGCCCGGACGGCCCCGGGCGCAGGACGACGACGCCGGTGTTCGGCACGTACCACGTCTCGGCGGTGTCGCCCAGCAGGGCGGCCGCGGCGAGCCGCAGGGCCGCGCCGTGGCTGACGAGCACGACGTCGCCGGTCGCCGCGGCCACCAGGCGGTCGACGGTGGGCAGGAAGCGGGCCCGCAGGTCGTGGGCCGACTCGCCGCCGGGGAGCCGGGCGTCGAGCTCGCCCCGCCACCAGGAGTCGTAGACCTCGTCGAAGCGGCGGCGCGCCTCGGGGTCCGAGCGGCCCTCCAGGTCGCCGCAGTCCACCTCGTGCACGCCCGCGGCGAGGCGGAGCTCCAGCCCGTGCGCGGCGGCGACGGGCGCGGCCGTCTGCTGGGCCCGCAGGGCGTGCGAGGCGTGCACCGACTCGACGTCCCAGGAGGCCAGCCGCTCCCCCAGCGCCGCGGCCTGCGCCCGGCCGAGCTCGGTGAGCGGCGGGCCGGGCGGGCGCGAGTCGAGGGCGCGCAGGACGTTGGAGGGCGTCTGCCCGTGCCGGACGAGGACGAGCCTCACGCGACCGACCCCTCACGCAGGCCGTCGAGCCACCGCTGCGCCGCGGCGAACGCCGGGGCGCCCGCGGCGCCGAGCGGGGCGGTCCGGTCGGCACCGGACGACGGCCCGCCCTCGCCCGCCCGGGGGAACGAGCCGAGGAAGCGGACCCGGTCGCAGCGGCGGTGCAGCGCGGCGAGCGCCTCGCCCATCGCCGGCTCGGCGACGTGGCCGGAGCAGTCGATGTGGAACCAGTACTCGGCGTGCCGGTCCTTGATCGGCCGGGACTCGATGCGGGTGAGGTCGATGCCGCGCACGGCGAGCTCGGTGAGCAGCCCGAGCAGCGAGCCGGGCCGGTTCTGCGTGGTGGCGGCGAAGGTGGTGCGGTCGAAGCCCGTCGGCGGGGGCGGCGGGGCGGGCGGGGCCACGAGGACGAACCGGGTGACCGCACCGGGGTTGTCGGCCACGTCGTCGACGAGGATCTCCAGCCCGTGCTGCTCGGCGGCGAGCGGGGCGGCGATCGCGGCGTCGAGCTCGCCCGCGGCCACCTGCTCGGCCGCGCCCGACGTGGACGAGGTCAGCAGCACCTCGGCGCCGGGGAGGTGGGCGGCGATCCAGCCCCGGGTCTGCGCGACGGCGTGCGGGTGCGACCCCACCCGCCGCACGTCGGCCGCGCGGGTGCCGGCCCGGACCATCACCGCGAAGCGGACGGCCACCAGCGCCTCCCGGACGATCACCAGCGGCGGGTCGGCCACCAGCCCGTCCAGGACGGCGCCCACCGCGCCCTCGACGCTGTTCTCGATGGGCACGCACCCGGCGTCGGCCGCGCCGATGCGCACGGCCTCCAGGACGGCGGGGCTGCCCGAGCAGGGCAGCAGGTCCGCGCCGCGGGATTCGGGGAGCGACCGCAACGCCTGCTCGGTGAACGTGGCATGCGGGCCGAGGAACGCCAGTCGGGCCACGCCCGGAGCCTAGGACAGCGCGCCGCGGCGCCGGTCAGCGGGCGAGCAGGCCCAGCCCGGCGAACGCGGTGCCCGGGGCGGGGTCGGCGTCGGCGCCGCACCGGGCGAGCAGCGCGCGCACTCCGGCGACCGCCCGCTCGGACAGCTGGCCGACCTCGGCGACGAGCGCGGCCGCGTCGGTGGTGCGCAGGGCGCCGCCCACGTCGCCGCCCGACAGCGCGCGGGCGACGGCGACGAGCAGGTTGAGGATGCCGTGGCGGCGCGGCTCGGCCGTGCGCACCGCGAGCGAGAGCCCCTGGGCGGTGAACCCGCGCCCGGCGCCGACGACGAGGGTCAGGAACCGCTCCACGTCGTCGGTGGACGGGGCGTCCGAGGGCCGCGGCCCGCCGCAGCGCAGCTTGGGCGCGCAGCCCTGGTCCGCGACCCGGCGCACGGCGAGCAGCCACTGCTCGGTGCCGTCGGGGTCGCCCTCGGCGGGCCGGCGCGGCTCCACCACGGCGACGACGTCGTCGGGCACGAACTCGGCGACGCGGTCCAGCCACACCCCGTCGACGTCCGGCGGGGCCGAGGTCTCGACGGTGCGCGGGGTGACCAGGCCGGGCCGCGACAGCACCGTGGAGAGCGCCTTGGGGACCGCGCCGAGGCCGGTGTCGACGACGAGCGCGAGGTCCACCGGGCGGGCCGGGCCGACCCGGGCGAGCTCCTTGACCAACGCGGGCAGCCGGGAGACCGGGCAGGCCAGGTGGCCCACCGTGCCGCCGAACCGGCCGTCGCGCGCGGCCAGGTAGCGGGCCACCACCGCGTCGAGCGGCGGCACGGCGCTGCGCGGCGCGAGCAGGCTGGTGTCGTCGACGAGGTGGGCGAGCAGGGGCGGGATGGACCAGGGTTCGGTTCCCGCCGTCGGCACCGTCGTCACGGCCACAGACGCTAACGGGTCGGTCACGGTCGCCGACGCTTGCCCTCCCGCGGCGGAGTGGCTAGCTTAGCCTCACCTTAGTTACTGGAGGAGCCCGTGGGCACGACCCGACTCCGGCGGCCACCCGCCCCCACCGCCGCGGAGCGCGCCCGCGGCATCGCCGCCCGGACCACGTCGGCCGCGGCCCTCGTCGGCACCGGCGCCCCGATCGCCCGCCCGCTCACCCAGCACGTGCATGCCGACGGCTCGGCCGTGCTCGTGCTCGCCGGGGACGAGCCGGTGTTGGAGCGGGTGGGGCTCGAGCCGTCGGTGATGCTGGAGCTCGCCGATCCCGCCCCGGTGGACCTGCGCGAACCCGTCCGCGGGCTGCTCTGGATCACCGGCCGCCTCGCCGCGGTGGACCCGGCACGCGCCCGGCGCATCGCCGTGGGCCTCGTCGAGCGCCGGCCCGACCCGGCCCTGCTGGAGATCGGGCACGGCGCGGTGCTCGTGCGGCTCACCCCGCACTCGGTGGTGCTCTCCGACGCGGAGGGCACGGCCGCGCTGGCCCCGCTGGACCTCGCCGCCGCCGTCCCCGACCCGTTCTGCCACCACGAGCACCGCTGGCTGCGCCATCTCGAGCAGCGCCACCCGGAGGTGTTCCCGGCCCTGCTGCGGCACCTGCCGGCCGCGCTGCGCGACGCCCGCGACGTCCGGGTGCGCCCGCTCGGGGCCGACCGCTGCGGCCTGCGGCTGCGCGTCGAGCACGGCGATGCCGACCACGACGTGCGGATCGCCTGGGAGCACCCGATCACGACGCTCGAGGAGCTGCGGACGCAGTTCCACCGGCTGGTGGGCTGCCCCGCGCGCCGGCCCGTCTAGCGGTCCAGGCTCGGAGGACCCCGGCCGGTCGAGGACCCCTGCTCAGTCGAGGACCGCCGTGGCCTCGACCTCGACCATGAGGTCGGGCGCGGCCAGCGCCACGACGCCGATGCCCGTGAGCGGCGGGAGCGGGACGCCCCCCAGCTTCTCCCCGGCCCGGGCGACGCCCTCGGCGAACAGCGCCATCTTCTCCGGGGCCCAGTCGACGACGTAGACCGTCAGCCGCGCGACGTCGTCGAACGTCGCGCCGACCGCGGCGAGCGCCGTGGCGACGTTGAGGTAGCACTGCTCGACCTGGGCGGCGAGGTCGCCCACTCCCACCGTCTCCCCGCCGGGACCCCACGCGACCTGGCCGGCGACGTGCACCGTCCGGGTGCCGGTGGCGACGGCGACCTGCCGGTAGAGGTCGACCTCCGGCATCCCGTCGGGGTTGATCAGGGTGATGGCCATGGCTGCTCCTGCGCTCGCGGTGCCGGGGACGGATAACATAACAAAGCGATGCTATGTAGCCTACCGCGGTGGCGAGGACGAAGGACCCGGCGGTCCGCACCCTGCTCGTGGAGCGGGCCGCGCACATGCTGCGCACCCGCGAGCCGGTGACGCTGCGCGCGCTCGTGGCCGGCACCGGCGTGTCGACGATGGCCGTCTACACCCACTTCGGCGGCATGGACGGCCTGTGGAAGGCGGTGCGGCAGGAGGGCTTCACGCGGCTGGCGGCCCGGTTCGCGGCGGTGCCCGCCTCCGCCGACCCGGTCCGCGACCTCACCGCGCTCGTCGCCGCGTACGTCGGCAACGCCCTGGACCATCCCGACCTCTACAGGGTCATGTTCGACGCGCACGTCGACCTGGAGGACCTCCCGGCCGCGGACGCCACGCTCGAGGAGTTGGTGCGCGCCGTCGGGCGGTCCCGCGCGGACGGGCGGTTCCGCGCGGACACCGCCGCGCTGGAGCTCGCGACGCAGACCTGGACCGTCGCCCACGGGCTGGTCTCGCTGGTCGCCGGCGGCCCGCTGCCCGCCTCGACGCTCGCGCACGGCGTCGCGCTGCTCACCGCGCTGTTCGTCCACGCGGGCGACGAGCCCGGCCGCTGCCGCCGCTCGGTCGAGGCGGGCTGGCGGCTCCCTACGCCGCCGCGCGGTCCCGCAGGCGACGGGTGACGGCCCGCTCGGCCACGAACGACGCGATCGGGATCGTGCCCGCCAGCAGGACGACCAGCGCCTCCAGCGGCTTGGCCCGCACCCGCTCGGCCAGCAGCAGCGTGGCCACGATGTAGAGCATGTAGAGGAAGCCGTGCGTCACGCCGACGACGGCGACCGGGCCGGGCGTGTCGAAGAAGTACTTCAGCGGCATCGCCACGAACACCAGCACGATCAATCCGATGCCGGTGATCCAGGCGGTGATCCGGTAGTTGCGCAGCGCGGTCGCGATCGACACGGGCCTACTTCCCTTCGTCGGACTCGGCGAGCTGCCGCAGCATCCGGTTGTACTCGAGCAGGCCCGGGCTCTCGGCCTCGGTGGGGGCGGGCGCGACGGTGCGGGGCCGGGCGGTGAAGGGGCTGGGCCCGGCGGGCGCGGGGGCGGCGGTCGTGGGGCCGGCGGGGACGGGCGCGGGTCCCGGTTCCGGGGCGGGCGGCGCGGCGGCGGCCGGCTCCCGGCGGGCCTCCATGCGCAGCATCCGCCACCACATCACACCGAAGAAGACCGCGAAGACCGGCCACTGCAGTCCGTAGCCGACGTTGAGCGCGCTGCCCAGCGCCGACCCGGCCCGCTGCCACTGCCACACCGCGAGCCAGCCGCAGGTGGCCATCGCGCCCAGCGTGAGCAGGTGCCAGACCATCCACCGGGGGGACAGGGCCAGCCGCAACACGTCGACCAGACTACGCGGTCGGTAGCGTCACCGTCCGTGACCCGGGCCTCGATCACCCCGCTCACCGACGCCCGCGCGCGCCGGTTGCTCGGCCTCGAGGTGCTCGTCGTGCTCACGGTCACGCTCGGGCTCTCGGCGCTGCGCAGCGCGCTGTCCCTGGTGGACGCGCTGCTGCGGCCCGAACCCCTGAACGAGCAGCAGGTGGCGCTGAACGCCCCCGCCGCGCAGGCCGACCTCGTCGACCTCGCGCTGCAGCTCGTGCGGGTGCTCCAGCTCGTCGGGTGGGGGGCGCTGGGCGCGTACCTGCTGATCCGGGGCGGGATCGCGCTGCGCGCCGTCGGGCTGGACGCCCGCCGCCCCGGCCGCGACGCCCTCGGCGCCGCCGGGCTCGCCGCCCTCATCGGGGTGCCCGGGCTGGGTCTCTACCTCGCGGCCCGCGCGCTGGGCGTGAGCGTGACGATCGCCCCGACCACCCTGGACGCGACGTGGTGGACGGTGCCCGTCCTCGTCGCCTCGGCGCTGGCGAACAGCTGGGCCGAGGAGGTCGTGATGGTCGCCTACCTGATCACCCGGCTGCGGCAGCTGGGGTGGTCGGAGAACGGCTCGCTGCTCGCCCAGGCCCTGCTGCGCGGGGCCTACCACCTCTACCAGGGCCTGGGCGGGTTCGTCGGCAACGTCGTGATGGGGCTGGTGTTCGGGCGGGTGTGGCAGCGCACCAACCGGCTGTGGTGCCTGGTCGGCGCGCACGCCCTCATCGACGTGGTGGCCTTCGTCGGCTACGCCCTCGTCGCCCCGTACGTCGACTGGCTCTAGCCGAGGATCTTGTAGCGCATCCGGGCCATCATGTTCTCGGCGCCGGCCTGGATGCCGCTCGCCGTCCACAGCTCGTCGATGCGGCCGCCGATGTCCTCGGGGTCCCACCGCTTCCCGCCGTTGGTGACCTCGGCGACGCTGGTGAACGGCTGGAAGATCTCGATGCTGTCGCCCTGCACGCCGAACACCTTGCCGCTGATGTGCGCCGAGGCGTCCGAGCAGAGGAACGCGACGAGCGGGGCCACGTTCTCGGGGGCGAAGAAGTCGAACTCGCCGCGCTCGAGGGCCGCGTCGCGCTGGTCCTTGTACTCCTGCGGCATGAGGTCGAGGGTCATCGCGGTGAGCGCGGTGGGGGCGATCGCGTTCGACGTGATCCCGCCGCGCGCGCCCTCCATGGCGACGATCGTGGAGAACGCGGCGATGCCGGCCTTGGCGGCGCCGTAGTTGCTCTGGCCGAAGTTGCCCAGCAGCCCCGACGTCGACGCCGTGTGGACGACGTGGCCGGGCTTGCCCTCGGCCTTCCAGTGCTGCACCGCGGCCCGGGTGGGCAGGAAGTGCCCGCGCAGGTGCACGCGGACGACGGCGTCCCAGTCCTCGTCGGTCATCTTCGCCAGCGTCTTGTCCCGCAGGATGCCGGCGTTGTTCACCAGCGCGTCGAGCCGGCCGAACTCGCGCACGGCCGTCTCGACCAGCCCGTTCGCGACCTCGGCGTCGGCGACGTCACCCGCGACGGCGACCGCGCGCCCGCCCGCGGCGGCGATCTCGTCGGCCACCGTCTTGCCCGTGGCCGGGTCGAACTCGGCGACGACGACCGCCGCACCCTGCGCGGCGCACTCCAGCGCCTCGCCCCGGCCGATGCCGCGACCCGCACCGGTGACGATCACGACCTTGCCGTCCAGAAGTCCCATGTCCGGCAGCATATGACCCGCCGGTAACCCGCCTCGTGTGACGGTGGACATGCCGCGGGGCGCTCAGCCGTCGACCGTCACCCGGAACGCGCCCGGCGCGGCGTGCAGCGCCCAGAGCCGCTCGGCCAGCACCGCGGGGTCCTTGTGCGGGTGGCCGGGCTCGATCCGGCCCGGCACGACCAGCTGGGCGACGTGCACGCCCTCGGGCGCCAGCTCGTCGTGCAGCAGCCGGGCGTACGCGGCCTGCGCCGCGAAGGCGACCGAGGTGCCGGTGACCGCCGGGTTCGCGACCGCGGCCGACCCGCCGTTGACCAGCAGCACACTGCCCCGCCCGCGCTCGCGCATCCCCGGCAGCACCGAGGCGACGGCGGCGGCCGTGCCGTGCAGGGAGAAGTCGACGGCGGCGCGCAGGTCACCGGGGGTGGTGTCGAGGACGGGCTTGAGGAAGTCCGGGTGCGGCAGCGGGCTGTACTGCAGCACGTCGACGGGACCGAGGTCGGCCCGCACCCGGTCCAGCGCCGCGGTGAGCGCGGCCGGGTCGCGGACGTCGGCGGGGTAGCCCCGGGCGCCGTCGATCCCGGCGGCGAGCGCGTCGAGGTGCTCCGGGCTGCGCGCGACGAGCCCCACGGCGAACCCCTCGGCGGCGAAGCGCCGGGCCACGGCCGCGCCCAGCCCCGGGCCGGCCCCGATGATGGCGATGGTCGTCATGATCGGTGCAAGCCCGGGCGGCGGCCGGGTGTTCCCCCGCCGCCGGTCAGCGCAGCGTGACCTGCTTGCCGGCCAGGGCGTCGCGGGCGCGGCGCTCGTCGGCGGTGAACGGCGCGTCCTCGGCCAGCGCCGCGGCCAGGCGCGCGGCGAAGGCCGTGACCGGCCCGCTCCACTCCGAGGAGTGCAGCTCGCGGTCCAGGTCCCAGACCGGCACGAGCAGGCCGTGGGCGCGGAACGACCCGGCGTACTTCGTGCCCTCGCCCAGGCCGAGCTCGCCGCGGGCCTGCAGCCGGGCCAGCGCCGCGACGAGCTGCTCCTCGGGCTCCGGGCGCACCCAGCGCAGGTGCGCCTTGCTGCCGGTGTCGACCCAGTACGCCGCGCGGACGCCCTCGCCGGGCACCGCCGCCGTCGGCATGATCACCGCGTTGGCGCGCTCGACGGTGGCCAGCACCTCGGGCGTGGGCTCCTCGCCCTCGGGCGTGGTCACCCACCAGGCGAAGTCGTCGTGCACGGTGAGGTCCAGCGGCGCGTCCGCGTCGAGGAGGTCCTGCAGCCGGTCGCTGCCGGCGAGCCCGGGCCCGACGACGGGCAGCGCCGAGCCGGGCTCGGCCGCCTGCGCCCAGGCCAGCGCCTTCGCGAGGTCCGCGGACAGGTCGCCGGAGCGGGTCTGCACCTGCATCCCGAGCAGGATCTCGCCGTCCGGGCGGACCATCGCGGCCGAGGCGCCGGGCAGCACCGACGTCAGCGTCGCGCTGCCCTTCACCAGGGGCAGCGGGGCCGTCGCGGAGGGCAGGAACTCCCGCAGCGCGACGAGGTCGCACTCCGCGGCCAGCCCCTCGAACGGGCGGGTGACGATGACGTCGTCGCCCGCCCCGTGACAGGCCTTGAACCGCTTGCCGGAGCCGCAGGGGCAGGGCCGCCGCGGGTTCTCGCCGCTCGGGGCCGGGCCGGCGGCGCGCACACGTGTCTTCTTCGCCATGGTCCGGATGACGCTAGCGGGACTCGAACGACGGGTTCGGGGTGGGGGCGGCCACCCGCGGGCGCGGCGCGGGCCGCCCGGTCACCGCCACGGGCCCGCCCTCGGCCCCCGCGCCGGTGAGCGCGCGCACCTCCATCTCGGCGAACCGGGCGTCGGCGTCGTCGTCGCGCGGGCCGACCAGCGTGCCGATCACGCCCAGCAGGAACGACATGGGGATCGCGACGATGCCCGGGTTGGCCAGCGGGAACAGCGCGAAGTCGACGCCGGGCAGCATCGACGCCGGCGTCCCCGAGACGGCGGGCGAGAGGATCACGAGGATCAGCGCGATGCCCATGCCGCCGTACATGCTGTACAGCGCGCCGGTGGTGGAGAACCGCTTCCAGAACAGCGAGAACACGAGCGAGGGCATGTTCGCCGCCGCCGCGACGGCGAACGCCAGCGCGACGAGCACGGCCACGTTCTGGCCGTTGGCGAGGATCCCGCCGCCGGTGGCCAGCAGTCCGACGACCACGGCGGTGCCCCGCGCGACCCGCACCTCCTGCTCCGGCGCCGCGGTGCCGCGCCGCAGCACGTTGGCGTAGACGTCGTGGGCGAAGGAGGCCGACGCGGTGATGGTCAGGCCGGCGACGACGGCGAGGATCGTCGCGAACGCGACGGCCGCGACGAGGCCGAGCAGGACCTCCCCGCCGAGGCGGTAGGCCAGCAGCGGCGCGGCCGAGTTGGACGCCCCCGGCGAGGCGAGGATCGTCTCCGCACCGACGAGCGCCATCGCGCCGTAGCCGATCACCAGCACGGTGAGGAAGAACCCGCCGATGAGCCAGATCGCCCAGACCACGGAGCGGCGGGCCTCCTTGGCCGTCGGCACCGTGTAGAAGCGCATGAGGACGTGCGGGAGGCTCGCCGGGCCGAGCACGGCGGCCAGCGACAGCGAGATGAAGTCGATCTTCGCGAGCTCGGTGCGGCCGTACTGCAGGCCGGGGGCGAGCACCGCCTCGCCGAACTGCGGGCTGTTGTCCACGGCGTCGCCGAGCAGGTCGGAGAAGTTGAAGAAGAACCGGCCGAGCACCCAGGCCGCGAGCACCAGCCCGGTGACGATCAGCAGGTTGGCCTTGAGCATCTGCACCCACGTGGTGCCCTTCATGCCCCCGATCAGCACGTACACGATCATCACCATGCCGACGACGGCGATGACGGCGCTCTGGGCCGCGCGGTTGGTGCTCGGGATGCCCAGCAGCAGCGCGATGAGGCCACCCGCCCCGGCGATCTGCGCCACGAGGTAGAGCAGGGAGATCAGCAGGGTGGACGCGGCCGACGCGCAGCGCACGGGGCGGCGGCGCATCCGGAAGCTCAGGACGTCGCCCATCGTGTAGCGGCCGGTGTTGCGCAGCCACTCCGCGACCAGCAGGAGCGCGACCAGCCAGCCCACGAAGGAGCCGATCGCGTAGAGCAGGCCGTCGTAGCCGAACACCGCGACGGCGCCGGCGATGCCGAGGAACGCGGCGGCCGACAGGTAGTCCCCGGCCAGCGCGACGCCGTTCTGCGCGCCGGTGAAGCCGCGCCCGCCGGTGTAGTAGTCGGCGGCGGTGCGATCACGCCCGCGCCGCAGGACGATCACCAGCGTGATCGCCACGAACACACCGAAGATGGACACGTTCACGATCGGATTGCCGACCGTGGCCGCTTGCTGCGCGAGATGCACCGTTGCCGTCCCTTCGGGGCAGTATGTAGTCCGTCCAACGACCGCGTGCACTTTCCGTCACGTGCTGATCACGCAGAGGTGCCCGTGTTCGACCCGGCCGACCCCGCCTTCCTGGCGAACCCCTACCCGGCCTTCGCCGTCCTGCGTGCGCTCGGCCCGGTGCACGCCCACCCCGGGCTGGGCACGCCGGTGGCGGTGTCGCACGCCGCCTGCTCGGCCGTGCTCCGCCACCGCGGGCTCGGCAGGCTCTGGGCCGACGCCGAGCCCGCCGCGGAGTTCGGCGCGTTCAACCTGCTGCACCGCAACTCCCTCCTGGAGCGCGAGGGCGAGTCGCACCACCGGCTGCGCGGGCTCGTCGCCGGCGCGTTCAACCGCGGCCACACGGCCCGCCTCGAACCGGCCGTACGGGCGCTCGCGGACCGCCTCGTCGCCGACCTGGCGGCCGACGCCCGCGCCGGGCGCCCCGCGGACCTGGTCGGGTCGGTGGCCGCCGTGCTGCCCGTGGAGGTGATCGCCGAGCTGCTGGCCGTCCCCGAGCCCGCGCGCTCGGCGCTGCGGGAGTGGTCCAACACCATCGTCCGGATGTACGAGCCGCACCTCGACGCGCCGCGGCGGGCGGCGGCCGAGCGGGCCTCCGCCGAGTTCGTGGACGCGCTGCGCGGGCTCGCCGACCTGCGCCGCCGCCGCCCCGGCGACGACCTGGTCAGCGACCTCGTCGCGGGCGGCCTGGACGCCGACGAGCTGGTCGGCACGGCGGCGCTGCTGCTCATGGCCGGGCACGAGGCCACGGTCAACGCCGTCGGCAACGGGGTGCTGGCCCTGCTGCGCCACCCCGCCCAGTGGGAGCGGCTGCGCGCCGACCCGGCCCTGACCCCGACCGCCGTCGAGGAGCTGCTGCGGTTCGACCCGCCGCTGCAGCTGTTCGAGCGCACCGCGCTGGAGGACACCGACGTGGCCGGCCACCCCGTGCCCGCGGGCACCCGGATCGCCGCGCTGCTCGGGGCCGCGGCCCACGACCCCGAGGCGTTCGACCGGCCCGACGAGTTCGACGTCGGCCGCACCCGCAACCCGCACCTGGGCTTCGGCGCCGGGGTGCACTACTGCCTGGGCGCACCGCTGGCCCGGCTGGAGGTCGCGGCCGTGCTCGACGCCCTGCGTGCCCACCTGCCGGGGATGGTGCTCGCGGCCGAGCCGGAGCGGCTGCCGACGTTCGTGATGCGCGGGCTGCGCACCCTCCCCCTCGGCGCCGGCTGACCCCCGCCCGCCCGCCACGAACGGCACGGTCGTGCGCGAGGAGTGGACGGAGGTGCCGTTGGTGGCGCGGGACGGCGGGACGGGCCGGGGTCAGGTCCGGACCAGGATCTCCCGGCGCTCGCCGCGGACCGGCGCCAGCAGCCGGGTGAGGTGGGTGACCACCCGGGCGGTGACGCCCGCGGTGACGGCGGCGAGCAGGTCGAGCACCGCGTGCAGCAGCACGCCGTCGGCCCGGGCCTGCACGCCGGTGCGCAGCGACCACAGCGCGACGACGGCGGCCAGCACGACGCTCGCGACCCACAGGCCCCACCAGCCGCGCAGCAGCCGGGACGGGCGCGGCCGGGTGCCGGCGGGCAGCCCGAGCGCGGTGTGCTCGATCTCGGCGAGCACGGCCCCCGGCACCGCGAGGTTGACCCCCGGCACCACCCAGCCGAGCACGACGTCGCGCGGGCGGCGGGCCGGGCGCACGCCCGCGACGTGCGCGGCGGCGGCGCTCGCGCGCACCGACCAGCGCACGACCAGCACGCCCGCGAAGACGGTGCCGACGACCCCGACGGTGCCGGCGGCGAGCACCAGCGCGTCGGACACGGCGACGGCGGTGGCGTCGAGCGCGTCGGCGCGGCTGGCCAGCAGCAGGACGTAGCGCCACACCTCGGCCCCCGCCGCCACGAGCGCGACGGCGGCGGTGGCCCACAGCAGCGGCACGGCGGTGCCCGCGGCTGCCCGCGCGAGCCCGACGGGGTCGGGGGCGGGCGGGCCGGG
>JAPLAT010000239.1 GCA_026393175.1 Pseudonocardiales bacterium | reverse complement strand
CGCGACGACGACCCGGGCACCCGGGACGGCGGCGTGCCCGGCCAGGCGCAGCAGGTCGTCGGCGGACAGCAGGTGCGCGTCGTCCACCACGAGCGCGACGGCCGGGTCGGGGGCCCCGTCGGGCACCTCCCGCCGCACGGGCGTGCCGGCCGCCGTCCAGGCCGCGGCGAGCGCGTCGAGCAGCACGGACTTGCCGTAGCCGCCCGCCCCGACGACGTCGACCAGCCGCTCGGCCCCGGGATCGGCCACGACCTGCCGGAGCACGGACTGCGCGGCGGGGGACCCCGCGAGCCGTCCGTCCGGGTCGGTGGTCGTCGTCGGCACCGCGCCTCCTTCCGCTGCGCGGGCGAGGGTAGCGCCGTCGGCCGGGGTGCCCGCCCCCGCCGTCACCCGATGGGGTGGCCCTGGAAGGATGCCGTCACGTGAGCAGGGAGGACGCGGTCGGGCGCGGCGTCTGGGCCGTCGTCCTCGCCGGCGGCGCGGCGCGGCGGTTCGGGGCGCGGCCCAAGCAGTTCGAGACCGTCGGCGGGGTCCGCATGGTCGACCGCACCGTCGCCGCCGCCCGCCGCACCTGCGACGCGGTCGTGCTGGTGCTGCCCCCGGGCCGGGCGTGGGACGGCGAGCCCGTCGACGCCGTCGCCGAGGGCGGGGACCACCAGTCCGAGTCGTTGCGGGCCGGTCTCGCGCTCGTCCCGGACGCGGCGGGCATCGTCGTCGTCTGCGACCCGGCCCACCCGCTCGCGGCCGACGCCCTGTTCACCGCCGTGGTCGACGCCGTCCGCGACGGCGCCGACGGGGCGGTGCCGGTGCTGGCGATCCCCGAGGTCGTCCAGCGCGTCGAGGACGGGCGCGTCACCGCGACGGTCCCCAAGGACGACCTGGTCCTCACCCAGTCCCCCCAGGCGTTCCGCGCCGGGGTGCTGCGCGCCGCCCACGCCGACCTGCCCCGGCCGGTGGAGAACTCCAGCCTGCTCGTGGCCCGGGGCCACCGCGTCGTCGCGGTGCCGGGGGACCCCGTGAACCTGCACGTGACCACACCCGCCGAGCTGCGTCTGATGGACCGGCTCGCAACGGAAGGACAGCCTGTCTGATGGACCCGAACACGCCCGTCGTCATCCTCTGCGGAGGCCAGGGCACCCGCATCCGCGAGGTGAGCGAGCGCCTCCCCAAGGGCATGGTCGACATCGGCGGCCGGCCGATCCTGTGGCACATCATGAAGCTGTACAGCCACTACGGGTACCGCCGCTTCATCCTCTGCCTGGGCTACAAGGGCTGGGAGATCAAGCAGTTCTTCCTCGACTACCGTGCCCACCTCGCCGACTTCACGCTGTCGCTGTCCGACGGCGAGCACCAGCCGCAGTTCACCGGCGGCAAGGGCGACGAGAACTGGGAGATCACGTTCGCCGAGACCGGCCTGGAGGCCGGCACCGGCGCCCGGCTGCGCCGCATCCGCGACTACATCGACACCCCGTCGTTCCACATGACCTACGGCGACGGCGTCAGCGCCGTCGACATCGAGAAGCTCGCCGCCCTGCACGAGTCGGCGGGCCGGGTCGGCACCGTCACCGGTGTGCACCCGACGTCGAAGTTCGGCGAGATGCAGGTCGACGGCGACGTCGTGGCGGAGTTCAACGAGAAGCCCACCCAGGTCACCGGCTGGGTCAGCGGCGGGTACTTCGTGTTCCAGCGCTCGTTCCTCGACGACTACCTCGACGACGCCGAGGACCTGTTCCTGGAGGCCGAGCCGCTGCAGAAGCTGGCCCGCGACCAGCAGCTCACCGTGAACAAGCACGAGGGCTTCTGGGCCGCCATGGACACCTACAAGGACTACCAGGCGCTCAACGAGATGTGGTCGCGCGGCGAGGCCCCGTGGAAGCTGTGGAAGGACGCCGACAGCCGCTGGTGACCCCTTTCGCACTTGGGAGCCACATCGCGATCTCGGGGCCGCCTGGACAGCGTTCTGGCTCCGAAGTGCGGGTCAGGCGGTGGTGGCCTCCGTCAGGAGGCGTTTCCACGTCTCCTCCGTCGGGGTGTCGGGTCCCGCCTCCGCCCCGCGGGGGGTCACCGCGGCCAGGGCCGCCGCGACGACGCCGTCGGCGTTCTCCGGCTGCGCGACGAGCAGCGGCCACGACTCGCCGCCGACCAGGCCGTTGACCTCCTCGGTGCCGCGGTCGGCCTGGAACCGGCGCACGGCCGACTCCATGACCGGCCCGAAGTCGCCGTCCGCGCTCACCTCGGGGTGCCCGGCGGCGCGCAGGAGGTGCTGCGCGGCCTGCACGGACGGGCCGGAGCGGGGCATCCGCAGCAGCGGCCAGGACGCCGCCCGCACGGCCGTGCCCTCGCCGCGCCGGCCGAGCAGCGTCGCGACCTCGGAGCGCAGCCGCGGCAACATCCCGTAGAGGACGTCGCCCGGGCAGAGGGTGTCCTTGAAGTCGCGGTGCCCGAAGATCTCGGTCGGGGCGATCCCGTACCGGTCGCAGACGTACGCGCACATCTCGCGCAGCCGGTCCCACAGCGGCCCGGTCGGCTCGGTGTCGGTGTAGGTGCCCTCGTTCTCGATGCCGATGGACACGAGGTTCTGCCCCGTGCAGTGCGCCCCCTCCACCTGCTTGCGGCCGCTGCGCAGGGCCTCCAGGCTGCGCCGGCGCCCCTCCAGCACGAACCCCCCGCGGCTGATCGTGAAGTGCTGGCCCGAGTCCAGCCAGCCGCGCCGGTCCATGTGGAAGTCCTGGATGCCCCGGGCGAGCCGGTCGGCCGCCGCGCGGCTGAGGTCGTCGACGTTGGGCGTGGCCGTGTGGTGCACGAGGATCTTCACCGGCCGCTGGTTGACGACGTTGACGATGCGGCTGTTCGGGCGGGCCCCCCAGCCGTCGCAGTCGACGATGTCCGGCCCGGCGAACCCCGCGGCGGGGCTCGGCCACGCCGTCAGGGCGGCGGTGCCGGCGACGCCGAGGATCAGGCCACGCCGGGTGACCGCCCATCGTCCCACTGAACCCTCCCGCCCCGTCCGGATCAGCCGCAGCGTGCGTCACGCACGCACCGTGCACAACGGACCGACACGAAGGTGTGGGGTTGTCGTGGTTACCCATGAGTAATACGCTGTGGTTACCGACCGGTAGAACGAGGAGTGAGGGCGGCCATGGGCCACTTCAGGAGCAACCTGCGCGACATCGAGTTCAACCTCTTCGAGGTCTTCCGGGTGCAGGAGCAGTTGGGCAGCGCGCCGTTCGACGGCGTCGACCTGCAGACCGCGCGGGACACGCTCCGGGAGCTGAACGCCGTGGCGACCGGTCCGCTGGCGGAGTCCTTCGCCGACGCCGACCGCAACCCGCCGGTCTTCGACCCGGCCACCCACTCCGTCACGCTGCCGCAGTCGCTCAAGGACGCCTACAAGGTCCTCTGGGACGGCGAGTGGTGGCGCCTGGGCCTCCCCGCCGAGCTCGGCGGCTACGGCATCCCGCCGACGGTCCAGTGGGCCGCCGCGGAGCTGATCCTCGGCTCGAACCCGGCCGCGTTCATGTACATGGCAGGCCCCAACTTCGCGGCCGTGGTGCACCGCAACGGCACCGACGAGCAGAAGCGCTGGGCCGAGCTGATGATCGACCGGGCCTGGGGCGCCACGATGGTGCTCACCGAGCCCGACGCGGGCTCCGACGTCGGCGCGGGCCGCACGAAGGCCGTGCAGCAGGCCGACGGCACCTGGCACATCGACGGCGTGAAGCGGTTCATCACCTCCGCCGAGCACGACATGGCCGAGAACATCATGCACCTGGTGCTGGCCCGCCCCGAGGGCGCGAAGCCCGGCACCAAGGGCCTGTCGCTGTTCCTCGTGCCGAAGTTCCACTTCGACCCGCAGACCGGGGAGCCGGGCGAGCGCAACGGCGCCTTCGTCACCAACGTCGAGCACAAGATGGGCCTCAAGGCGTCCACGACGTGCGAGCTGACGTTCGGCCAGCACGGCACGCCCGCGGTCGGCTGGCTGCTCGGCGAGGTGCACGACGGCATCGCGCAGATGTTCCAGGTCATCGAGTACGCCCGGATGATGGTCGGCACCAAGGCCATCGGCACCCTCTCGGCCGGCTACCTGGCCGCCCTGGAGTACGCGAAGGACCGCGTGCAGGGCGCCGACCTGCCGCAGATGCTCGACAAGACCGCGCCGCGCGTCACGATCACCCACCACGCCGACGTGCGCCGCCTGCTCATGACGAACAAGGCCTACGCCGAGGGCCTGCGCGCGGTCTACACCTACTGCGCGACGTTCCAGGACCGGATCCGGATGGGCGAGGCGTCCGGCGAGGACGTCACGCTGGCGGAGAGGGTCAACGACCTGCTCCTGCCCATCGTCAAGGGCGTCGGGTCCGAGCGTGCCACCGAGCAGCTGCCGCAGGCGCTGCAGGTCCTCGGCGGCTCGGGCTACCTGCAGGACTACCCGATCGAGCAGTACATCCGCGACGCGAAGATCGACTCCCTCTACGAGGGCACCACCGCCATCCAGTCGTTGGACTTCCTCTTCCGCAAGATCGTGCGGGACAACGGGCAGGCGCTGCTCGTCGTGGCCGGGGAGATCCAGGCCTTCCTCGACGCCGAGTCCGGCAACGGCAGGCTCAAGGAGGAGCGCGCGCTGCTGGCCACCGCACTGGCCGACGTGCAGGGCATGCTCGGGACGCTCACCGGCTTCCTGTTCGCCAGCCAGGAGGACCCGGCGAACATCCACAAGGTCGGCCAGCACAGCGTCCGGTTCCTCATGGCCGTCGGCGACCTGGTGGTCGGCTGGCTGCTGCTGCGCCAGGCCGAGGTGGCGCTGAGCGCGCTCGCGGGCGAGGTCGGCCCGAAGGACCAGGCGTTCTACGAGGGCAAGGTCGGGGTCGCCCGGTTCTTCGCCAAGACCGTGCTGCCGCTGCTCACCGCGCAGCGGGCCATCGTCGAGCAGGCCGACAACTCCCTGATGGAGCTGTCCGAAGCCGCGTTCTGACCCGCACACGCCGACGGCCCCTCCCCGCACCCGGGGAGGGGCCGTCGGCGTCGGTCAGCCGGCGATGTAGCTCTGCAACTGCTCGCGCTCGCTCTCCAGCATGTCGATGCGGGCCTTGACCAGGTCGCCGATGCTGACGATGCCGGCCAGCCTGCCGTCGACCACCACGGGCAGGTGCCGGAACCGGCCCCGGGTCATCACCGAGGCCAGCTCGGCGGCGCCGTCGGACGGCGAGCACGTGGTGACCTCGCTGGTCATGATGTCGGCGACCCGTGCGTCGAGCACCGCCGCGCCGCCGGCGTGCAGGCGGCGGACGACGTCGCGCTCGGACACGATGCCGACCAGCCGCCCGCCGTCGACGACGGGCAGCGCACCCACGTTGCGTTCCGCGAGGGTCGCGATCAGCTCGGTGACGGTGGCGTCGGGCGCCACCGTGGCGACCTCGCTGCCCTTGTTCCGCAGTACGTCCGCGATGCGCACGGGTGGTTCCCCCGATCGTCGACGCCAGTGTCGCGACCGAGGGTACGAACGCGGGCGTCCGTCACGGAAGACCCGAACCGGTCAACCTCCGCAGACCACGATCGGGGCGGGGTTGTAGCGCGTCGTCTGCGACTCCGTGGTGACCTCGCCGGTCTGCAGGTTCCGCAGCGTCCGCGTGTCGGTGACGGTGAAGCCCTGCGCCCCCTGGCTGGGGGTGCACGGCTCCCCGGCCGGCACGTTCACCGTGTTCGGCTGGGTGAAGTCGCGGCGCGGGCTCGTGGACGAGGTCACGTCGTAGTACTTCGTCCCGTAGAAGGTCACGGTGATGTCCGACGGCGTCCACACCGTGCGGATGAGCACCGCGGTCGGCGTGTCGTTGCGGAAGCGCATGTCCAGCGCCCCGGTGACGATCGTGGCCTCGCGGCCCTCCGGGTAGCGGCTGATGTAGAAGCTGTGCGCCCGGTGCTCCACGTCGGTCATCCCGGCGAAGTAGGCCGCGTTGTACGTCGTGGTGGACACCTGGGAGACCCCGCCCGCGATGCCGCGCCCGGCCCGGCCGTTGTCGATGACGCCGGCCTCGATGTAGCCGTTGGCGGCCGTGCGCGGGCCGGTGACGGCGTCCAGGCTGAACGTCTCGCCCGGGCCGACGATCGTGCCGTTGACGAGCTCGGCGGCCCGGCGGATGTTCACCCCGGAGTCCTGCGCGAACCCGCGGGTGGTGAACGAGCTGATCACCCCGGCGTCGCCGAGCCCGTTGAGCTCGTCGGTGGTGAGGTCGGCGGGCTGGTCGGCGTACACGGCCGTGATCTCCCGCGGCCCGCTGCCGGTGAGCACCGGGAGCAGGTCGGCGAGGGTGGCCTCGTAGTCGACGCCCCGGCCGTCCTGCGACGGGATGACGGTGGCCGGGTTGGTGGAGAAGTCCAGCTCGGCGTCGCGCGCCTCCTGCTCGGAGCCCGCGAGCTGCTCCTCGAGCGCGTCGGTGACGACCGTCGGGTTGAGGACGGGGTTCAGCCCGCCCGCCTCGCCCGGCTCGAAGGACAGCGCCTGCGCGATGACCTCGGGCTCGAGGACGCCCTGGGTGTTCTGCTCGCCGATGACGGTGACCGGCCCGGACACCGCGGGCGCGGCGACGTCCTCCAGCGCGCCGGCGACGTCCTCGGGCGTGGTGAGGGCGGGCAGGCTGATGAGCGGCAGGACCACGGGCTCCCCCGAGGCCCAGTTCGCCTTGATCGCCTCGACGGCGGCGGGCGGGTCGAGCTGCTGGCCCGGCACCGGGTCGACCGGCACCGGCGTGACGCCCTCGAAGCGGACCGTGCCCTCGACCGGCTCGGTGTCGACGACCGGGCCCAGCTGCTCGACGGCCGTGGTCAGGGCCTGGTCGTCGGCCGTGGTGACGACGCCGAGCACGTTGGAGGTGGTGAAGAACGACGCGATGCGCGTGATCGGGTTGAGCGGCTGGTCGCCCGCCTGGGCGAGCGTGCCCTCCCAGTCGACGGTCAGGCCGGCGGCGACCGGGTCGATCTCGCTGGTGACGTCGCCCGCCGTGACGGGCACGGGCTGCGTGGAGCGCGGCTCGACCGCGGCCCGCAGCCGCTGCTCGGCGTCGGCGAGGGACAGCCCGCCGACGTCCACGCCCGCCACGGTGGTGCCGCGCGGCACGGAGCCGGAGGTGAGCACGAGGTCGCCGACGTAGAGCAGGCCCAGGGCGAGCACCACCGCGGCGGTGACGAGCAGGGGCAGGCGCCTGCGGCGGCCGCCGCCCTCCCCGTCGGTGGGGCCGTCGCCCGCCGGGGGCACCGGGGGCCGGGCGGCCGGCACGGCCCGCAGCTGCTCCGTCGGCGGTTCCGCGGACGCGGACGCCGGGGCGGGGGCCTTGCTCACCGGGATCACCTGGGTCGTCTCGGCGTCGGACGGGCGCGCGACGACGGCCGTGGCCTCGTCACCCCCGGGACGGGTGGTGTCGGCAGGCGCGTCCGGCCGGGCCGTCGGGCGGGTCGGGGCCTCGGCGCCGCCGGTGGCGGCCGCGGCGGCCCCGG
>JAPLAT010000246.1 GCA_026393175.1 Pseudonocardiales bacterium | reverse complement strand
ATCCTGCACCGCGCGGGCGACGGCTGGGACGTGGCCGCGTTCGGCGCCGCGGCGTGGCCGCTGTACGCCGCCGACCCGGTCCGGCACACGCTCGCGCTGACCGGGCTCGACCGGCTGCGGGCGGGGAGCGACGACGCGGCGCTGCTGGTGACGGTGCGCCGGGGCGGCGAGGTCATCGGGGCGGCCCTGCGCGGCGGCAGCCACGGGGTGATGGTGTCGGCGCTGCCGCCCGCGCTCGCGGCCCCGGTCGTGCGCCGGGCGGTCGCGGCGGACCCCGACCAGCGCCGCGTCGTCGGCCCGGCCCCCGAGGCGCGGGCCTACGCGGCCGCGCACGCCGCGCTGACCGGGGGCGGCACGGAGGTCGCGATGCGGCAGCGGCTGTTCCGGCTCGTCACGCTCCACCGCCCGGCCGGGGTGCCGGGGGCCTGCCGGGTCGCCGGGCCGGACGACGTCGACCTGCTCGCGGGCTGGCAGGACGCGTTCGCCGACGAGGTGGCCCGCGCGCTCGGCCCGCACCCCGACGCGCGACCGGGCATCGTCGAGGCCATGCGGCGGGGCTCCGGGTTCGTCGTCTGGGAGCACGGCGGCCGCCCGGTCGCCTACGCGGGCGCGCGCCGCCCGGTCGCGGGCATGTCGCGGGTCGGCCCGGTCTACACCCCGCCCGAGCACCGCGGGCGCGGGTTCGGCTCGGCGGTGACGGCGGCCGCGACGGCGTGGGCGCAGGAGGCGGGCGCCCGCGAGGTGTGCCTGTTCACCGACCTGGCCAACCCGGTCAGCAACGCCATCTACCCGCGGATCGGCTACCGCCCCCTGCACGACGCGCTGGATCTGCGGTTCACCACCGAGGGCTAGGCTCGGGGTGTGGCAGGGCGGATCCGGGACAGCGACATCGTGGAGGTCCGCGACCGGTCCCGCATCGAGGAGGTCGTCGGCGAGTACGTCGCGCTGCGCCGCGCCGGGGCCGGATCGCTGAAGGGCCTGTGCCCGTTCCACGAGGAGAAGACGCCGAGCTTCACGGTGCGCCCCTCGCACAACACGTTCCACTGCTTCGGCTGCGGCGAGGGCGGCAGCGTCTTCGACTTCATCATGAAGATCGAGGTCATCGGGTTCGTCGAGGCCGTCGAGCGACTCGCCGACCGCGCCGGGTTCCGCCTCACCTACACCGGCGGCGGGGCGTCGGTGCAGCGCGACCGGGGCACCCGCAGCCGGCTGCTGGAGGCCAACCGGCGGGCGGCGGAGTTCTACACCGAGCGGCTGGGCACGCCCGAGGCGGCGGCGGGCCGGGAGTTCCTCGCCGTCCGCGGGTTCGACGCCGCCGCCGCGCAGACGTTCGGCTGCGGCTGGGCGCCGTCGGGCTGGGACTCGCTCACCAAGCACCTGCTCGCGGCCGGGTTCACCCTCGACGAGCTCACGAAGGCCGGCCTGAGCAAGGAGGGCCGCCGCGGCCCGATCGACCGGTTCCACCGGCGGCTGCTGTGGCCGATCCGCGACCTCGGCGGCGACGTCGTCGGCTTCGGCGCCCGGCGCATCCTCGACGACGACGGCATCGAGGCGAAGTACCTCAACACCTCCGAGACCCCGGTCTACCGCAAGACCAGCGCCCTGTTCGGGATCGACCTGGCCAAGCGGGAGATCGCCAAGCGGCGCCAGGTCGTCGTCGTGGAGGGGTACACCGACGTCATGGCGATGCACATGGCCGGCGTCAGCACCGCCGTCGCCTCCTGCGGCACGGCGTTCGGGGCCGACCACGTCGCCGTCATCCGCAGGCTGATCGGCGACGACTCGTTCGACCTCGGCGAGGTGATCTACACCTTCGACGGCGACGCGGCCGGGCAGGCGGCGGCGCTCAAGGCGTTCGAGGGGGAGCAGAGCTTCGCCGCGCAGACGTTCGTGGCGATCGCGCCGGACGGCCAGGACCCCTGCGAGCTGCGCCAGACCCACGGGGACACGGCCGTCCGCGACCTGGTGGCCCGCCGCGAGCCGCTGTTCGAGTTCGCGATCCGCTCCATGCTGCGCGAGCACGACCTGGACACCCCCGAGGGCCAGACGGCCGCGCTGCGCCGCACCGTGCCGCTGGTGGCCCGGATCAAGCGCGAGGACCTGCGCGACGAGTACGCCCGCCGGCTCTCGGGCTGGACCGGCTGGGCCGACGAGTTCACGGTCGTGCGCCGGGTCCGCGAGGAGGCCGGGGTGCCGGCCGCCCCCGTCCGCGGCGCCCGGCAGGCCCCCGCGCCCCCGCCGCGCGACGACCCGCGCCTGCACCTGCAGCGCGAGGCGCTCAAGGCCGCCCTGCAGCTGCCTGCGATCGCCGGGCCCGCCTACGACGAGCTGCCCGAGCAGGCGTTCGGCGTGGGTCGAGGCCGTGGGGGAGCAGTGCACGCCCGAGGTGCGGCCGCTGGTGCACGAGCTGGCCGTCGAGCCGCTGCAGCTGTCCCGCCGGGCGAGCGACGAGGCCCGCTACGTCGCGAGCGTGCTGGCCGGGGTGCGCCTCGCGCTGGTCGACCAGCAGATCGCCGACATCAAGTCGCGCCTGCAGCGCACCAACCCCGTCGAGGACCCGGACACCTACCACGAGCTGTTCGGCGACCTCGTGCCGCTGGAGCAGTACCGCATCGCGCTGCGCGAGCAGGCCGTCCGATGAGGCCGCGCGTCAACCCGCTGCGCGCCGTGCGCGCCCTGCTGGGGCGCGACGACCTCCCCGAGGGCTTCGCCGGGCGGCTGGAGGGCGACGAGCGGCTGCTCGCCTCCGCCGCGGTCGCCGGGGGCGGGCACGTGGTCGTCACGACGTGGGGGATCTGGTTCCCGGGCGAGGACGCGCGCGTCGGCTGGCACCGCGTCAGCAAGGCCACCTGGGGCACCGGGGCGCTCGCCGTCGTGCTGGCCGA
>JAPLAT010000311.1 GCA_026393175.1 Pseudonocardiales bacterium | reverse complement strand
GGTCCCCGGCGCCGGTCCCGGCCGTGGCCCGTCCGGGGGGCGTGGAGGGCACGGGGCCCGTCCGGCGCGCGCCGCGGCGGGCCGAGGCGATCCTCGGCGTCGCCCCCGCGGATCCCGCCCGGCCCCCGCTCGAGGCGGGCGACCCCGTCGGCACCGGCTCGCGGTCGGTGCGCGGCGCCGTGCCGAGCGGCCCGAAGCCGGGGGAGGCCCGCGGGCACCTGTGCTCGCGCGGGCACCTCAACGACCCGCGGTCGCACTTCTGCGTGCTGTGCGGCATCCGGATGAACGAGCGCACCGGCGTGCTCGTGATCGGGTCCCGCCCGCCGCTGGGGCTGCTCGTGTTCGACGACGGCGCCACCTACACCGTCGACGCCGAGTACCTCGTCGGGCGCATGCCCGAGTCCGACGAGCGCGTCCGGTCGGGGTCGCTGCGCTCGATCGTCGTGGAGGACCGGTCCGGGGCGGTGTCCCGCGTGCACGCCGAGGTCCGGGTCGACGGCTGGGACGTGGTGCTCGTCGACTCCGGCTCCCGCAACGGCACCTACATCGCCGGCCCGGGCGAGCCCGCCTGGACCACGCTGCCCGCCGGGCAGTCCCGCCGGCTCGTGCCGGGCACCCGCGTCCGGCTGGGCGCCCGCACGTTCGTGTTCGAGTCGCCCTCCGGGGTGCGCTGACCCGGCCGGCCCGTCAGGGGGCGTCGGCGGGCGTGCCGGGGGAGATGCGGGCGATCGCCTGGCCCAGGTCCTCGTCGGCGTCGGCCGCCGAGGGGCGCACCCGCAGCAGCAGCGCCGCCGGGCCGAGGTCGACCGGGGTGTCGGTGCCCTCGGGGAGCACGGCCGTCAGGGCGACGCCGGTCTCGCCCGGCTCCGCGGGGCGGGCCGGGACCCCGCGGGTGGCCAGCGCGTCCACGGCGGCGCTGACCCGCCGGGCGCCCCGACGCCCGTCGAGCGGCTCCACCGCGAGGTCGCCGGGCGTGCGCAGCGCGAGGTGCGCGGCCATCCGCAGCACGGCCCGCCCGGCCGCGCCGCCGTCGACCACGGCGAGCGCCGCGCCCACCCGGGCGGCGCCCGGCGCCCCGAGCCGCGCCACCACGACCGTCGTCTCCGGGACGGCGGCGAGCCCGGCCCGCAGTGCCTCCCCGGGCCCGGGGTCGTCGGGGTCCTCGACCAGCAGCACGACGTCGGCGGTCAGCGCGGCGGCCAGGGCGGCGAGCTCGGCGGCGGTGTCGGCGGCGAACCGGGCCACGACCGTGCACGGCGTGCCGGCCGCCTCCAGCTCCCTGGCCAGCACCCGCAGCTCGTCGCCCGCCTGCGCGATCGCACCCAGCTCGGCGCCCAGCCCGCTCGCCACCTCCAGCTCCACCTGGGCCGGCAGCAGCCGGCAGAGCACGACGCGGGCCGGGTCCTCGCGGCCGGTGAGGTCGCGGGCGAGCAGGGACAGGTCGCGGCCCTGCGCGGGGTCGGACACCACGGCGAGGACGGTGAACGCGTCGACCTCGCCCAGCTCGGCCCGCTCGGCGGCGGCGAGCTCGCGGTCGAGCAGGCGCTGCGGGTACACGACGCGCAGCAGCGGCCCCGTCATCATCGTCGTGACCAGCGCCATGATCACCATGAGCGTGAACATCGTGGGGTCCAGCACGCCGAGCTGCACGCCGACCTGCAGGATCACGATCTCGGTGAGCCCGCGGGTGTTCATCAGCAG
>JAPLAT010000328.1 GCA_026393175.1 Pseudonocardiales bacterium | reverse complement strand
GCCCGCCGTCGGCGGCGAGGACCTCGCCGCGGCGTGGCGCGAGCTCGTCGGGTGGGCCGAGGCGGAGGCCGCGGCCCGGCGGGTCCGCTACGCCGAGGCCGACGCCGACGCCCGCGCCGCCCGGGAGCGGGGCGAGGCCGCCGAGCGTGCCATCGCCGAGGACCTCGCCGCCCACGACCTGCCGGCTCCCCAGGAGGGCTCCGCCGGCACCGCGCCCGCCCGGGTCGCGGCCGCGCTGGCCGGGGCCAGGGCCGCGCACGAGCGCGTGGTGGAGCGGCGCGCCACGGCCGGCACCCTGCTCGCCGATCGGGCGGCGGCCGAGGAGTCCGCGCAGGTCGCGAAGATGCTCGGCGGCCTCCTGCGCTCCGACGGGTTCCCCCGCTGGCTCGTCGCCTCCGCGCTCGACGCGCTCGTCGCCGACGCCTCGCGCAGCCTCGCGGAGCTCTCCGGCGGGCAGTTCGCGCTCACCCACGAGCACGGCGAGTTCCTCGTCGTCGACCACGCCGACGCCGACGCGCGCCGCCCGGTCAAGACGCTGTCGGGCGGCGAGACGTTCCAGGCCAGCCTGGCACTGGCGCTCGCGCTGTCCTCGCAGCTGGCCGGGCTCGCCGCCCAGGGGGCGGCCCGGCTGGAGTCGATCTTCCTCGACGAGGGGTTCGGCACGCTCGACGAGTCCAACCTGGAGACCGTCGCCGGCACGCTGGAGACCCTCGCGGCCCGCGGCGACCGCATGGTCGGGGTCGTCACGCACGTGGCGGCGCTGGCCGAGCGGGTGCCGGTGCGCTTCGCCGTGCGGCGCGACCAGCGCACCTCGTCGGTGCAGCGGGAGGACCTGTGAGGGCGGCCCGATGAGGTTCACCGTTGACCCGTGGGACCCCTCGTACGGGGCCAGCGTCGAGTCGGAGCTGGGGGAGTCCACGGCCGAGGTCGACGCCGCCGTCGAGACGCCGCCGGAGCGGTGGGCGCCGGTCGACCCGTCGCCCGGGCTGCTCGCGCCCGAGGTCGTGCTGTTCGTCGACGGCGTGCGCCGCACCGACGCGCAGGTCTGGATCGACGGCGAGGACGGCACCGTGTCGCCCGCGCTCTGCGCGTCGTTCGCGGCCGGGGTGGTGTGCTGCTGCCCGGACGAGGGCGCGCACCTGGTGGACGCGCAGGTGCGGCGCGGGCTGTTCGCCACCGTCGGCGGCGGGGACGTGGCGACCGGCGCGGGCACCTACACCTGGTCGCAGGCGTCGGTGCGCCCCGGCGGCGACCCGGTGCAGGCGCTGAGCCAGGCCGTGCAGGGGCGGATGGGGGAGACCGAGCTGCTCGTGGCGGCCGGCGCGCGTACCGAGGGCGACCTGCTCGTCGTCGACGGGCCGCTGCGCGGGCGCCAGCACCTGCCCCGCGCCGTCGGCTTCGTGAAGACCCACGGCAAGACCTACCTGCCCCCGGAGCTCAACCCCGTCGTCGCCGCACTCGGGCCCGGCCAGCGCACGCCCGTGTTCGGGCTCGGCGGCGCGGCGGACCCGCTGCTCGCCCGGTTCACCTGGTACCTGCGGCTGCCCTGCCCGCCCGGGTCGCCGTGGGCGGGGATCGCGCGGGTGGAGTGCAGCGGGCTGGCCCCGGCGGCGGAGGCGGTCGCGCTGGCCGACACCAGCCAGGTGACGCTCGTGCGGTTCGCCTCCACCGCCTACAAGGACTCCCGCGCCCCGCAGAACCTCTACCCGATCGCCGGCCTGGAGCGCGCGCTGCGCCGCCGGCTGGGCGAGCCGGGCCTGCTGTACCGGGCGCTGCGGCGGGCGGCGGCCGTGTCGTGAGCGGGCCGGTCGTGAGCGGGCCGGTCGTGAACGGGCCGTTCGTGAGCGGCCCGGTGTCGTGAGCGGGCCGGTGTCGGCCGGGGCGGACCGGCTGCTCGCCGACGCCGCGCGGCTCGACCCGCCCGAGCGCCTCCGGCACGTCGTCCTGACCGCCCGGGCGCTGGACCCGGCGCGGCGCTCCGCGCTGCTGGCCGACCTGGGCACCCGCGGCCCGGCCGCGCGCAGGCTCGCCG
>JAPLAT010000355.1 GCA_026393175.1 Pseudonocardiales bacterium | reverse complement strand
CCGCCGTCAGCGCTGGACGACGCCTCCCTCGACCCCGGTGAACCGCTTGCGCAGCTCGGTCTTGAGCAGCTTTCCGGTGGCGTTGCGGGGCAGCTCCGCCACCAGGTGCACCTCGCGCGGGCACTTGAAGTGCGCCAGCCGATCGCGGCACCAGGCGATCAGGTCTTCGGCCGCGGGCTCCGCACCGGCCGCGGGGTCGGCCACCACGACGGCGACGACCCGCTCGCCCCACTTCTCGTCCGGACCGCCGACGACGGCCGCGTCGAGCACGCCGGGGTGCTGGAACAGCACCTGCTCCACCTCGATCGGGTAGACGTTCTCCCCGCCGGAGATGATCATGTCCTTCTTGCGGTCCACCAGCGTGATGAAGCCCTCGGGGTCGATCCGGCCCAGGTCGCCGGTGTGGAACCAGCCGCCCCGGAAGGCCTCGGCGGTGGCCGCCGGCTTCATCCAGTACCCGGTGAACACGTTGCGCCCGCGCACGAGCAGCTCCCCGACGGTGTCGGGGGGCAGGTCCCGGTCGTCGGGGTCGACGATCCGCGCGTCGACGTGCACGGCCACGCGCCCGATCGACCCCGCCTTGGCGGTGACGTGCTCGGTCTCCAGGATCGACACCAGCGGCGCGGTCTCGGTCATCCCGAAACCCTCGCTGAACGGCACGCCGCGCTGCTGCATGAAGTCGATCACCGTCAGCGGCACCGGCGACCCACCGCCCATGGCCAGCTCCAGCGCCGACAGGTCGTAGCTGTCGAAGTCCGGTACCCGGGTGAGCGCCGACCACATCGCCGGGACCATGAACTGCACGGTGGCCCGGCTCTCCGCCATCGCCTTGAGCGTCCCCACCGGGTCGAACGAGGGCAGGATGACGCTGGTGCCGCCGACGTAGAGCAGCGGGAGGGTGTGCACCCCGAGACCGCCGATGTGGAACATCGGGGCCACCGCCACGGTCACGTCGCTGCCGCGCAGGCCGTGGGCGGTACCCAGGACGTTGACCGCGTTCCACAGCAGGTTGTCGTGGGTGAGCATGGCGCCCTTGGGGCGGCCGGTGGTGCCCGAGGTGTACATGATGAACGCGACGTCGCCGCCATCGACGTCGCCGTGGAAGGGCTCGGGAGCCCCACCGGCCAGGAACGCGTCGTAGCCGATCTCGTCCTCGCGGGCCGGGCCCCACACGCGGATCCGGTGCCGTACCCGCACCCCCGGCTCGGCGAGCGCGGCCAGGGCCCCCTCCGCGAGCGGCTCGTGGAAGGCGAAGACGTCGGCCCCGGAGTCGGCCAGGATGTACCCGATCTCCGGTCCGGCCAGCCGCACGTTGATCGGCACGGTGATCGCGCCGATCTTCGCGCAGCCCAGCAGCAGCTCCATGAACTCCACGGAGTTGACCAGCAGGACCGCCACCCGGTCGCCCTTGCGGACGCCCAGGTCGCGAAGGGCCGACGCGACCTGGTCGGTGCGCCGGTCGACGTCGGCGTAGCTGTGGTGGTCGTCCCCGGACACGAACGCGATGCGTTCGCCGTGGAGGAACGCCCGCCGGGTGACCCAATGACCGATGCCGCGATCCATACCTGCTCCTCGCCGTCGCTCGACGGCTGCTCGTCGATGAGTGGGTTGAGTGCGGCGCGAGCCCCGACGGCCGCGGACGGTCGTCGGCAGGCTCCGCCGAGGCGCAGCCTGCCGACGATCGGTGTGTCAGTACGAACGTGGCAGCTTGAGGCTGTGCTGGGCCACGTAGTTCAGGATCATCTCGCGGCTGATCGGCGCGGTGCGCATCAGCCGGGCCGGGCCCCACAGGGTGGCCAGCCCGTACTCGGTGGCCATGCCGTTGCCGCCGTGGGTCTGGATCGCCTGGTCCAGCGCGAGGATGCCGGCCTCGGCCGCGGCGTACTTGGCCATGTTCGACGCCTCGCCGGAACCCGGGTCACCGGCGTCGTGCAGCGACGCGGCCCGCTGGGTCATCAGCCGGGCCAGCTCCACCTGGATCTTGGCGTGCGCGAGCGGGTGCGACACGCCCTGGTGCGAGCCGATCGGCACGTCCCAGACCTTGCGCTCGCGCGCGTAGTTCGAGGCCTTGTCCAGCGCGTAGCGGCCGATGCCGTTGCCCAGCGCGGCGCCCATGATGCGCTCGGGGTTGAGGCCCATGAACACCTGGCGCAGCCCGTCGTTCTCCTCGCCGATCAGGTTCTCCGCGGGCACCCGCACGTCGTCGAAGAACAGGGTGAACTGCTTCTCCGGGGTGACGGCCTGCACCGGGATGACGGTCCTCGTCAGCCCCGGCGCGTCGGTGGGGACCACGATCAGGCTCAGCCGGCCGCGGCCGCGGTCGTCGGTGGAGGTGCGGGTGACGACCAGGATGGCCTCGGCCTCGTCGACGCCGGAGATGTAGTACTTGGTGCCGTTGAGCACCCACTCGCCGCCGACCTTCTTGGCGTGCGTGGAGATGTTGTGCGAGTTGGAGCCGGCGTCCGGCTCCGTGATCGCGAACGACATGATGATCTCGCCGCTCGCGATGCCCGGCAGCCAGCGCGCCTTGAGTTCGTCGCTGCCGTAGGCCTGGATGATCGTGCCGCAGATGGTGGGGGAGACGACCGTCATCAGCAGCGGGCACCCGGCCGCGGCCAGCTCCTCACCGACGATGTGCATGTCGTAGAT
>JAPLAT010000124.1 GCA_026393175.1 Pseudonocardiales bacterium | reverse complement strand
CCGCGGGCGAGCTCCACGGCCCGGGCGTGCACCGGCGCCATGCCGGCGTTCGTGCCGCCGGGGGCGCCGCCGGCGGCCAGCGCGGCGAGGGGGTTGCGGTAGAACGCCGTCCAGCCCGGGTCGACCGACGCCACCACCGAGACGAACGTCCGCTCGAACGCCGAGGGCTCGATCAGCCCGGGGGCGACGAGGTCGTCGGCGATCCAGCCTGCCAGGTCGTTGCTGATCTCGTGCGGGCCGATGCGGTGGCGCAGCCGCCCGTCGGGGGCGAGGGACAGGCGGGGCACCGGCCGACCCTACGTGCGGACCCGGCCCCCGCACCCCACCCGTCGGGTCAGGTTCCGGGGTGGGTCGGGGGGTCAGGCGAGGGTGTCGAGGTCCAGCCGGACGGGGAACGGCACGTCGGTGCGGAACACCCCGTGCACGGGGCCGGCGTCCGCGTAGCCGAACTCCCCCGCGAGGTGACAGGCGAGCAGGCTCGGCCGCTCGCGGACGTCCAGGATCCAGTGGTGCGGGATCCCGGCGTCGGCGTACTCGGCGGTCCGACGCCGGGATCACGCCCTCCGCACGCCGGGTGACGACGACGTCCGGCCGGCGCGAGAACCCGGGTTCGTCCGGGGGCACGAGCTGCAGATCGACGTCGAGGTCGAGCAGCACCTCCAGCTCGGCGGGCAGCTGCGGCTGGAGCTCCGTCGCGAGCCGGAACGCCGCGCGGTTGTGCCGGCGGTGCGGACTCGGCGACATCACGACCCGCCCCTCCACGAGCTCCGTGTACCCCCACGGCGGCTCGCCCAGCTCCAGGTACTCCGCCACGGTGAGCAGGCGCGGCGGGATCGTCGGCGCTGCGGTCACGGCGCTCCTCCTCCGGTCCGGCGGGTCGCGCGCAGTGTCGCACGACCGGCCGGGCCGGCGGGGTCGCACGACCGGCCGGGCCGGCGGGGTGGATCGCTCAGGCCGCGGGGGACACCGCGGTGGCGGGGTCGCCGTCCAGGGCGGCGGCGATGCGGGGCACCATCTCGTCGAGCGCCGCGGGCAGGCTGAGCACCGAGCCGAACGTCATGGCGCCGTTGGCGGTGGACAGCTCCGGCAGCAGCACGGCCCGGCCCTCGCGCACGCTCGTCAGGCCGGCGAACAGCGGGTCGTCGACGCGCGCGTCGATCGCGGCCTGCCCGTAGAGCCCGATGACCAGCACGTCGGCCTCCAGCACCGGGAGCTGCTCCAGGCTCAGCGCCACCGGCGCGCGGTCCGGCCCGGTGAACACGGCCTCGGCGGCCGGGGGCAGGGTCAGCCCGAGGTCGACGAGGAACCGGGGGGCCGGCCCCTCGGCGTAGACGTAGAACGTGCCGTCCTCCAGCAGCGCGGCGAGCAGGCCCGTGCGCCCGGCGAAGCCGGGGTTGTCCGCGCGGGCCCGGGCGAACCGCTCCTCGATCGCGGGCACGAGCGCCGCGGCCTCCGCCTCGCGCCCGAGCGCCGCGCCGACCGTCTGCGTGATCGTCTGCCACGGGGCGCCGTAGTCGGCGAACCCGGCGGGCTGCGCCACCGTCGGCGCGATGCCCGACAGCGTGTCGTACTCCTCCTGCGTGAGCCCGGAGTTGATCCCGAGGATCAGGTCGGGGCGAAGCGCCGCGATCTGCTCGAAGTTCAGCGCGTCCACCGGCAGCACCTCGGGCGTCGCGCCGCCCGCGGCCTCGGCCGCCCACGGCCACAGCGCGCCCGGCTGCCCGCCGAACCACTCCCGCGCCCCGACCGGGACGGCGCCGAGCGCGATCGCGTAGTCCTGCTCGGTCAGCCCGACGGTGACGACCCGCTGCGGGTCGCCCTCGACCGCGGTCGTGCCGTACTTGTGCGCCAGCGTGCGGGCGCCCGCCGCGGGGCCCGCGGGGGCGGGCGCGCCGCCGCAGGCGGCCAGGGCCAGACCGGCGCCGAGCAGGCCGGCGCCGCGGAAGAAGGAGCGGCGGTCGATCATCGTGGGGTCCTCCGGTGGGGGGCGAGGGGGTTGTCCAGCTCGCCGACGAGCGCGAGGGAGCCCGCGGGGTCGGCGAGGTCGACCATCTGCCGGTTGTTCCGGAGCTGCAGCCGGTTGAGGCAGGACAGCGCGAAGCGGTCGGCGAACAGGTCGTGGCGGGGGTCCGGGTGCTCGGCGACGCAGCGCGCCACCTCGGCCCAGAAGTCGTCCTGGTCGAGCAGGCCGCTCGTGTGCAGGATCGCGGACAGGAAGCGGAACACGCAGTCGACGACGTCGGTGAGGATCGACAGCGCGGCCAGGTCGTCGGGCACCTCGGCCCGGATCCGCTCGACGGCGGGCGGCAGCGGGGTGTCCGGGTCGAGGACGGCGACCTCCTCGCCGATGTCCTTCATGATCGCCCGGACCGGGACGCCGTCGCGCAGCACCAGGATGAGGTTCTCCCCGTGCGGCATGAACACCAGCCGGTGCGCGGCCAGGCAGTGCAGCAGCGGGGCGAGGTAGGCGTCGAGGTAGCGCGCCAGCCACTCCCGCGCGGGCAGGCCCGACTCCGCGATCAGCTCGCCGACCAGCGGGTTCCCGTCCGGGTCGACGTGCAGCAGGGCCGCCATCGTCATCAGCCGCTCGCCGTCGGCGAGCCCGGGGACCGGGCTCTCCCGCCACAGCGCGGCGAGCATCTTCGTGTACGGCGAGCCCTTCTCCGCCGCCGCGGCGTAGTGCGTGGCGTGATAGCCGATCGCCGCCCGCTCGCGCAGCACGGAGAAGCCGTACCGGCGCAGCACCGGATCGTCCGCGACGAGCCCGGCGACCCAGTCGTTGATCGCCGGCGTGCCCGCCATGTACTCCGCGGACAGCCCGCGCACGAAGCCCATGTTGAGCACCGACAGCGCCGTCTTCACGTAGTGCCGGTCCGGCCGGGAGGTGTTGAAGAACGTGCGCACGGACTGCTGGGCGCGGTAGGAGTCGGTGCCCTCGCCGAGGCAGACGATGTCGCCGCGGGCGATGTCGGCCGCGAACGTGACGGCGATCCGGTTCCACCACTGCCAGGGGTGCACCGGGAGCAGGTGGAAGGCGGTCAGGTCGACGCCGTCGACGGGGGCGCCCTCGGCGCGCATCAGCGAGTCGTGGTCGAGGTCGGGCGAGCAGGAGAACGTCGACCGGTCGCGCCGCACGGCGAGCCACACCAGGCGCACCGGCCGACCGGCCTCGGGGGCGTAGGCGCGGTACTCGGCCGCGTCGAAGCCCAGCCTGCCGTTGTTGGCGACGAAGCAGGGGTGGCCCTCGGTCATCCCGGCCTCGACCGCCTGGAAGTCGGCGCGGGCCAGCTCCTTCGCCGGCACGGCCGTGGCCAGCTTGAACGCGGCCCCGGCCAGCGTGCTGGTGATCTCCTCCAGGTAGGTCGGCAGTACCGACTCCGTCAGCCCGAGCTGGTCGCGGAACTCCAGGAAGAACTCGCAGGCGTCGAGCGGGACGGCCACCCCGGCGCGGCGCCGCACGATCGACCCCGCGTCGACGTGCCAGTGGTCCAGCGCCAGGCGCTGCGCGGTGAACCGGTACTCCACGACGCCCGCCGCGACGACCCACGCGTCGCCGTCGGGCTCGGGGGTGAGCAGCCGCTCGTGCGCGAACTCGGCGAGCGCCTTGCGGACGAGGTGCCGCGTCGCCCGCTCCCACAGCGCGGGATCGAGCAGGTGCTCCACGGCGCCCGCGGGGTCCGTCCCCGCCGCGCGCGGGCCGGCGTCCCCGGCGCCTGCGGCCGCGGGGCGGCGGCAGAAGCTGAGCAGCGCGTCCTTCTCCGGCAGCCGGACGACCCGGTCAGGCACGAACCCGACGTGCCGGTTGAGCTCGTGCACCGCGGTGTTGCGGACGTCGGGCTCGACGACGACCCGCGCCACGGCCGGGTCGGCGAACAGGAAGTCCATGATCGCGGTGATCACGGCCCGGGTGAAGCCGCGGACCGGGGTGTCGGTGGGGGCGACGAGGAAGTGCATGCCCACGTCGCCGGGCTGCACGTCGTACACGTCGGCGAGCAGCCCGCGCGGGTCGTAGCGCTCCATGAGGAACACCGGCTCGCCGTCGTGCAGCCCGACGAACGCGTCCTGCATCGGGTCGGCGGCCAGCTCGTGGTTGTAGCGGGCCACGGCGGAGACGTCGAGGTCGCCCATCAGCCAGTACGCCGACTTGGGGTGGCTGAGCCAGCCCTGCAGCAGCGCGGCGTCGCCGTCGGGGTCGACCGGGCGGAAGGCGAACCTCACGACGCCACCCCGAACTCCTGGAACGCGATGGACTTCTCCACCGGGTAGTGCTCGCGGCCCAGCAGCGCGCGGATGATCGAGGAGTTGCGGTAGGCCGCCATCCCCAGGTCGGGGGCGACGAACCCGTGCGTGTGCAGCTCGGCGTTCTGCACGTAGACCTCGTCGCCGCGCACGTCGACGCTGTAGTCGCGGCGGACGTCGAAGCGGCCGTGGTCGTCGAGGCGGAGCCGGTCGCGCACGCCGTCGAGGAACGCCGGCACCGCGTGCCGGTAACCGGTCGCGAGCACCAGCCCGCCGGTCTCGAGCGTGGCCTTGCGGTCGAGCTCGGCGTGGTGCAGGTGCAGGGTGTGGCCGCCGTCGTGGGTGTCGACGCCGGTCACCGCGGTGTTGGTGAGCAGCCGGGTGCGCACGGGGCCGGCCACGCTCTTCTCGTAGAGCAGGTCGAAGATCCCGTCGATGACGTCGGCGCTGATGCCCTTGTAGAGGTTCTTCTGGTCCGCGACGAGCCGGTCGCGGGTGGCCGGGGGCAGGGCGTGGAAGTGGTCGACGTAGTCCGGCGAGGTCATCTCCAGCGTGAGCTTCGTGTACTCCAGCGGGAAGAACCGCGGCGAGCGGGTCACCCAGTGCACGGCCTGGCCGTCCACCCGCCCGAGCAGGTCGCGGTAGATCTCCGCGGCGCTCTGGCCGCTGCCGACGACGGTGATCGTGTCGTGGGCGAGCAGCGCGGCCCGGTTGCGCAGGTAGTGCGCGTTGTGCAGGTGCTCCAGCCCGCGCGCGGGCTCGGGCACCCACGGCGGCGTGCCGGTGCCGAGCACCAGCCGCCGCCCGCGGAACGCCTCGCCGGTGCCCGTGCGCACCACGTACGCGTCGCCGTCGTGGACGACCTCCCGGACCTCCCGGCCGAACCGGAGCGCGGGCAGCTGCGCCGCCGCCCAGCGGCAGTAGGCGTCGAACTCCGCACGCAGTGGGTGGAAGTCCTCGCGGATGTAGAACGGGTAGAGCCGCCCCACGGCCTTGAGGTAGGCCAGGTAGGACAGCGGGTGGGTCGGGTCGGCCAGGGTCACGAGGTCGGCCAGGAACGGGGTCTGCACGGTCGCGCCGTCCAGCAGCATCCCGGGGTGCCAGGCGAACTCCGGGCGGGCCTCGAGGAACAGGGCGTCGATCTCGGGGATCGGGTGCAGCAGCGCGGCGAGGCCCAGGTTGAACGGGCCGACGCCGACGCCGATGACGTCGTGGGTGTGCACGGCGGGTCCTCTCAGCCGGCGCAGGCGAGCGCGGCGCGGTGGGGTCGGGCGAGGTGGTCGCGGGCGTGCTCGGCGATCGCGTCGAGCACCTCTGCGACGTCCTCGACCGTCGTGCGCGGGTTGAGCAGCGTGAACTTGAGCCAGCGGCGGCCCTCGACCGTCGTGGCGGCGACGACCGCGGCCCCGGAGGACCACAGCGCCTCCCGCACGTGGGCGACGACGTCGTCGCTGCGGTCCTCGTCGCACCGGAAGCGGAACACCAGCGTGGACAGCGCCGGGCGGCAGGCGAGCTCGAAACGGGGGTCGGCGGCGATGAGGTCGGCGGCCTGCGCGGCCCGGTCCACGACGGCGTCGAACAGGGCGCCCACGCCGTCCGCGCCCATCACCCGCAGGGTCAGCCACAGCTTGAGCGCGTCGAAGCGGCGGGTGGTCTGCAGCGACTTGTCGACCTGGTCGCGCACCGGCTTGTCGGCGTCGCGCGCCGGGTTGAGGTACTCCGCGTGGTGCGTGACGTGCCCGAGCGCCGACCGCTCCCGCACGAGCACCGCGCTGGAGCTGACCGGCTGGAAGAACGACTTGTGGAAGTCGACGGTCACCGAGTCCGCCCGCTCGATCCCGTCCAGGGCGGCGCGGCGGCGCGACACGAGCAGCCCGCACCCGTAGGCCGCGTCGACGTGCAGCCAGGCGCCGGTGGCCGCGCACAGGTCGGCGACCTGCCCGAGCGGGTCGATGCTGCCGAAGTCGGTGGTGCCCGCCGTCGCGACGACCGCCATCACGGTCTCCCCGCGGGCCGCGCAGCGGCGCAGCTCGCGGGCCAGCGCGTCGGTGCGCATCCGCCGGCCCGCGTCGCAGGGCACGGGCACGACGGCGCCCGGCCCGAGCCCGAGCAGCCGCGCCGCCGTGACGACGGAGAAGTGGGCGACCTCCGAGGCGAGGATTCGCAGCCGCCGCGGCGCCGTCCCGGCCGGGGCGCCCGCGCGGGCCCGGTCCCGGGCGATGAGCAGGGCCTGCAGGTTGGACTGGGTGCCGCCGCTGGTGAACACCCCGTCGGCGCGCGCGCCCAGCCCGATCCGGTCGGCCGTCCAGCGGATCAGCCGCTGCTCGATGACGGTGGCCCCGACGCTCTGGTCGACCGTGTCCAGCGAGGAGTTCACGGCGCTGAGCACGGCCTCGGCCACCAGCGCCGGGACGACGACGGGGCAGTTGAGGTGGGCCAGGTAGCGCGGGTGGTGGAAGTAGACCGCGTCGCGCAGGTAGATGCCCTCCAGCTCGTCGAGCGCCGCGGCGGTGTCGGGCAGCGGCGTGTCGAGGTCGATGGCCGCGACCAGCGGGGCGAGGTCGGCGGCGGCCGTGCCGCTGACCGGGCCGTGCGCCGCCGCGATCCGGCGCGCGACGCGGTCCACCCCGTCGCCGACGGCCCGGCGGTACTCGTCGAGCGCGTGCCCGTCCAGCAGGTGGGTCCGGGGGTCCTCGCCCGGTGGGGCCGGTTGCTCCGGTTGCTGCGCGAGCGAGGTCAAGACGGGCCTCCCGATCGGCCATGCAGAGTAGTAAGACTGCCCTAAGTTAGCGCAGCCTCACTTAAAAGCAAGACCGGTGGCCACACGGTGGGACGGGCCCGCCGGACCGCACGGCGCGTCACCACGGATCACCCGGACGGGGCCCCTACGGCGGGTCGGAGGGGTCCCGGACACGCCGGAGGCCGCCGTGCCCACGGCACGGCGGCCTCCCGTCGACGGTGCGGGGCTCAGCGCCCGACGACCTCCGTGGCCATCTCGTGGGCCGCGGTCTCCAGGCCGGTGAGGTCGCGCACGACCCGGACCCGGCTGCAGTACTCGGCGTACTCGGGCAGGTCGCAGGCGCCCAGGCCCCAGGAGTAGCGGGGCTCGGGGGTGAGCCAGATCGTCTCCCTGGCGCGGCGGGTGATCTCGGCGAACGCCTCGATGTTGGGGTCGTTGCCGTTGCCCCGCCCGTCGCCCAGCACGATCACCGTGGAGCGGCGGTTGACCGCCGAGCCGTAGTCCTCGTGGAACGTGCCGAACGCGGCCCCGTAGTCGGAGTTCGCGTCCACGTCGAGGACGTCGCCGCCGAAGACCAGGCCCAGCGCCTGCTCGACGGGATGGTCCTCGAACAGGTCGGTGATCTCCACCAGGTCGGACACGAACGCGAACGCGCGCACCTGGCCGAACAGGTTCTGCAGGCCGTGCACCAGGTGCAGGGTGAACCGCGCCGTCGCCCGGACCGACAGCGACACGTCGGCCAGGATCACCAGCCGCGGCTTGTCCTCCGAGCGCGTGACGGTGACCGGCGCGAACGGGATGCCGTCGAAGCGCATGTTGCGCCGCATCGTGCGGCCCGAGTCGATGCGGCCGCGCGGGGCGACCTTGCGCTTGTGGGTCAGGCCGCCGTGCAGCGTGCGGGCCAGCCTGCGGATCGACTCCTCCAGCTCCATCCGCTCGTGCTCGCCGACCCGGTCGACCTCGGCCACCGCCTTCTCGTGGCCCTCCACCACCCGGTTCTCCAGCGCCATGAGCGCCTCGAGGTGCTTCTTGAGCGCCTCGGGGAGCCCGGCCAGCACGCCGGTCAGCCGGCGGCGCAGGGCGGCGGCGTCGTCCTCGGTGCCCTCCTGCGACTCGCCGTCGGGGTCGTTGAGCCAGCCCAGCAGCGCCTCCTGCTGCGCGACGGACAGGTCGGCGTCGACCTTCGTGCCCTGCTGCTGGGAGATCTGGCCGGGCATGCCCGCGTTGTGCAGGCTGTCGGTCTCGATCTGCACCCGGTTGCCCTCGCCCTGGATGCCCTGGTTGTCCTTCGAGATGACGATCTCGTCGGTCATGGCGGCCAGGTCGATCTTGTTGGCCTCCTGGTGCAGGTTGTACTGCTGGGCCAGGTCGTCGGGGTCGAAGAACTCCCGGATGTCGACGGGCTTGCCGTGCGTGTGGCCCTGCTGCGGGGTGTCGGACGGCGTCTCGGACAGGGTGAAGTCGTCGAGCGCCCCGTCGTCGGACAGGTCCTCGTGCCCGTGGCCGTGGCCGTGCCCGGTCTCCGGGCCGCCCACCTTCACCAGCGCGAAGAACTGGTCGAAGATCTCGTCGAAGATCTCCTCGTCGCGCCGGTCCTTCACCAGCGCGACGCGCAGCGCCGCCCGCAGCTGCTCCTTGTCCTGGAGCATCCCGGGCTGCTTCGCGCAGACCATGGCGTCCAGCGCCTCGGGGATCGAGATGCGCACCCCGCGCAGCCGCAGCAGCCGGACGAACCGGTGCAGGGCGTTCTCCATGTCAGTGCACCTCCGGTGCTCGTGCGCGGGAACGGCGGCCCGGACCGCCGGACGGGCTCACAGGGCCCGCTTGCGTCCCAGGCCCGCGCCGAAGCTGCGGGAGCCGCGCTCGGCCGGCACCTTGGGCGGCGTGATCGGGTTGGCCCCGCCGCCACCGCCGAGGGGGTTGGACCCGTAGGTGTGGCCGAACCGGCCCGGGGTGTCCTTGGCCGCCCGGATCGCGCGGCCGTCGATCTCCTCGGGCTCGTCGTCGTCCACCCGGCGGGCCGCCGGCTTGGGGTCGTGCGCGTGGTCGTCGTCGTGGCCGTGCCCGTGGCCGTGCCCGTGTCCGTGGCCCTGCTCGGGCACCGTCGCGTTCGGGTCGACCAGGCGCGGCAGCGCGCCGATCGCCTTGCGCACGTCCTTGTCGTACTTCACGACCACCGACGCGGTGTCGGACAGGATCGTCGCGTTGAGCTCCTGCACCCCCAGCACGGCCAGCGTGCGGGCCCAGTCGATGGTCTCCGAGATCGACGGCGACTTGCGCAGCTCCAGCTCGCGCAGCCCGCGGACGATGTCGACGAGCTGCTTGGCCAGCGCGTCCGGCAGGCCCGTCTCCTTGCTCCGGACGATCTCCAGCTCGCGCTCGGCGGTGGGGTAGTCCAGGAACAGGTGCAGGCAGCGGCGCTTGAGCGCGGCCGAGAGGTCGCGGGTGTTGTTGGAGGTCAGGATGACGAACGGCGGGGTCTTCGTGGTGAACGTGCCGACCTCGGGCACCGACACCTGGAACTCGGCCAGGGTCTCCAGCAGCACGGCCTCCAGCGCCTCGTCCGCGCGGTCGACCTCGTCGATCAGCAGGACGGTGGGCTCCTCGCTGCGGATGGACTCCAGCAGCGGGCGGGAGGCCAGGAAGCGCTCGGAGAAGAACACGCTCTCCTGGGCGCCGATCCGGTCGACCGCGTCCTCGAGCGTCGGCGCGTCGGAGACGACCTGGCCGATCTTCTCGCGGAGGATCTGGGTGTAGAGCAGCTGCTTGCCGTAGTCCCACTCGTAGAGGGCCTTGGTCTCGTCCTGACCCTCGTAGCACTGCAGCCGCAGCAGCCGCCGGCCGGTGACGGCGGCGAGCGCCTTGGCGAGCTCCGTCTTCCCGACACCGGCGGGACCCTCGATGAGCAGCGGCTTGTCCAGCCGCGTCACGAGGAACACGGTGGTGGCGAGGCGGGTGTCGGCGATGTATCCGGCCTCGGACAGCGCCTCGACGACCTGCTCGACGGATTCGAACTGCGACAACGTCGGCTCCTGTTCTCCTGGGGCGTAGCGGCCCGAGGGGGCGCAGGCCGCAGTGGCCGGCGCCCCCTCGAGGGTAAGCGGGATCGTTCAGGACAGCAGGTCGTCCAGGTCCCCGGTCATGCAGTGCTCGACCACGGGGCGCACCGTCTCGAAGGTGCACTCCTTCGGGTTGCCCGGGGTGCAGGCGTCGCCGAGGACGTGGTTGGTGATGCGGTCGATGTCCGGCCCGTCGCCGGTGATGACCTTGGAGTTCTCGTAGAACTTGGTCGGGCCCACGCCCAGGCGGTTCTTCGAGTACGAGTCCTGCTTGACCGACACGAAGTTCTCCGGGATGCCCACGTCGCGCAGCAGCCGGATGGACGCGGCGAGCGCGGCCTCGGCGGCCTGCACGTCGGTCATGCCGTGCGTGTCGACGCCCATCGCGTCGGCGATGTCGGCGAACCGCTTGTAGTGCACCGGCATGTTGAACGCCCACACGCGGGGGAGCGCGATGGCGTTGTTCAGGCCGTGGTGGGTGTCGTAGAACGCCGACACCGCGTGGCTGATCGAGTGGATGATGCCGAGGCCACCGGAGTTGAACGCCTGGGCGGCGATGTACTGCGCGTACATCATGCCCTCGCGGCCGGCGAGGCTCTGCGGGTTCCACACGGCCTCGCGCAGGCTGCGCGCGGTGAGCTTGATGGCGTGCAGCGCGTTGCCCAGCGACGGGTCGAAGTTGATCCGCGAGACGTAGGGCTCGGAGGCGTGCGCGAGGACGTCGAACCCGCACTGGGCGGTGTAGTCGATCGGGCAGCTGTAGTAGAGCACCGGGTCGTCGATGGCCAGGGTGGTGACCGAGGCGTCGTCGAACGCGACGTACTTGTGCGGGTTGTCCGGGTCCGTCGTCGTGTCGGTGATGACGTAGGCCCAGCTCGTCTCGGAGCCCGTGCCGGCCGTCGTCGACACCGCGATGTGCGGCGGGTTCTTCGGGTTCTCCGACTTGTTGAAGCCCTCGAACTCGTTGACGTTGCGGCCGTCGTGGGCGACGGAGACGCGGGCGCCCTTGCAGGCGTCGTGCGAGGAGCCGCCACCGATGGAGACGAAGCTGTCGCAGTTGTTCTGCTGGTAGAGGGCCACAGCGTCCATGACGTTGTAGTCCTTGGGGTTCGACTCGACCTTGTCGTAGATCACGACCTCGAGGCCGTGGTACTTCATCGACTCGGTGATCTTGTGGACGATGTCGGAGCCGCGCAGGCCCGACGTCATCACCAGCGTCTTCTTGAAGCCCAGCTTGAGGGCCTCCGGCCCGATCAGCTCGTGCGAGCCCGGACCCAGGAGCGCCCGCGGGAACGGGTGGAACTCCTTGATCGGGAACTGCGGAAGCATCTCCTCGACCTGCATGGCAGCCCTTTCTGTGCAGGGACGAACGGTCTCCGGCGACGCTAGGGGTGTTGTGACCCCGGGCATAGGAAGACCGTCACGCAGGTGGGGAGCGCACCCTCCGATCGGGCAGGCCCGGACGGGTCCGCCCCCCGCTTCCCGTCAGGTGCGGGTTGCGCTCCAGGCCCGGTCGGTGTCGCGGAACCCGCGCCGGGCGTACCACCGCCGGGGGTGGTCCTCGGCGTCGGCGACGAGCGTCACGAGGTCGCACCCGGCCGCCCCGGCGAGCGCCACGGCGTCGGCGAGCAGGGCGTCGCCCAGGCCGCGCCTGCGGAACGGGACCTCGACGTTCACCGCGTCGATCTCGGCGGTGGCGCCGTCGACGCGCAGGATGCAGGTGGCCGCGAGGGTGCCGTCGACGTCGATCGCGAGCCAGCGCTGGTCGGTGACGGCCTCCTCGGCCGCGTGCCGCTCGGAGAGCTGCCGGACCGCGTCGTCGTCGATGCCGGGGACCTCGGCCCGCCACCGGGCGTCGTGGACGGCGCGCAGCGCCGCGAGGTCGGTGACGCGCGCCCGGCCGGGCCCGGTCCCGCCGGCGGGCGCGGCCATCCCGACGAGCGGGTCGACCCGCCAGCCCCGCGCGCGCAGGTCCTCGGCCGTGGGGCGCAGCGCCTCCCCGCGCAGCAGCGCGGCGCGGTGGTCGAGCCCGGCCAGGGTGCGGTCGGCCTCCGCCTCGACCGTCGCCGCGTCGACGGGCCCGTCCAGGACGAGCTGGTTGTGCTGGCGCGAGGCGGGGGCGGCGGCCAGCCGGACGGCGACGCCGCCCGCGACCGGCGTCTCCGCGGTGGCGGTGCGGCGCAGCAGCGACAGCTCGTTCGCGGTGCGCCTGCCCGCGGCGTCGAGCACGGGGACCGCGGGCGGGGCGTAGCGGCCGTCCGGACCGGGGCGGTAGGCGAGGACGGCGAGCACCGCGGCCGTCGGCACCGGGCCGTAGGCGTGCGGGAAGCGCATCGACGCCGGGTCCTCCGGCAGCCCGGGCTCGAAGCGGACGTCCACGCCGACGCGGTCCGGGTCCAGCGCGAGCAGCAGCAGGTCGCCGCGGCCGGCGAAGAGCCGCGTGGCGGGCAGGTGGACCTGCTCGGGCGTCGACAGGTGCACGAACGGCGCCACGGACGGCCGGATCGCCCCGGCCGCGAGGTGCGCCCGCCACTCCGCCGTGGTCGCCAGGTGCAACAGGGGGATCGTCACACCGCCAGTCTGCCGACCGCCCCCGGGCCCGCGGCGCAGGCCGGTGCACAGGTCACGGGGTGTGCGGCGGTCCGGGGTGCCGGGTGCGGCGGCCCGGTCGGGCCTGCCCGGTCGGAGGGGAGCCCGGCCCGTCCTGATGTCGGCGGGCCTTGTCCGCGGCGTCCGGCGGCGATTAGCGTCCCCTCCGTCCGCCTTCGAGACCCCTGGAGCTGCCCATGGCCCCCGTGAACGACGCCCAGACCGCCCCCGAGGAGCCCGTGGTCGAGGAGACCCTCGTCGAAGAGGTCTCGATCGACGGCATGTGCGGTGTCTACTAGAACCGTGGCGGCTGCTTCCGACGCCGGGTCCGCGGAGTCCGCGGGCCCGGCGTTCGACCCCTCGCAGCCGTTCCGCTGCAGCCCGAGCGTGGCGCTGCGGCCCGAGCCGTTCGGCGCGCTGGTCTACCACTTCGGCACCCGCAAGCTCTCGTTCCTGAAGACGCTCCCGCTCGTCGAGGTCGTCCGCGGTCTCGAGCACCACCCCGACGTGCACGCCGCCATCGACGCCGCGGGCGTCGAGGAGGCGCAGCGCCCCGCCTACCTGCGCGCCCTGGCCGGCCTGGCCGCCAGCGGCACCATCGAACCCCGGCCCGAGGAGCGCTCGTGAAGCTGGTCGACCACTTCCAGTACGGCCTCAACTCCCCGATCTGCCTGACCTGGGAGCTCACCTACGCGTGCAACCTCGCGTGCGTGCACTGCCTGTCGTCCTCCGGGCGGCGGGACCCGCGCGAGCTGACCACCGCCGAGGCCAAGGGGGTGATCGACGAGCTGCAGCGGATGCAGGTCTTCTACATCAACATCGGTGGCGGCGAGCCGACCGTGCGCCCGGACTTCTGGGAGCTGCTCGACTACTCGATCGACCACAACGTCGGGGTCAAGTTCTCCACCAACGGCATCAAGCTGGACAAGAAGCGCTCGGCCCAGCTCGCCCGCACCGACTACGTCGACGTGCAGATCTCGCTGGACGGCGCCACCGCCGACGTCAACGACTTCGTGCGCGGCCCCGGCTCGTTCGACACCGCGATCCGCGCGCTGGAGAACCTCGCCGAGGCCGGGTTCGGCCAGCCGAAGATCTCCGTCGTCATGACGCGCCAGAACGTCGACCAGCTCGACGAGTTCAAGTCGATCGCCGACAAGTACAACGCGCAGCTGCGGATCACCCGGCTGCGCCCGTCCGGCCGCGGCGCCGACGTCTGGGACGAGCTGCACCCGCTGCCGTCGCAGCAGCGGCAGATGTACGACTGGCTGGTCGCGAAGGGCGACTCGGTGCTCACCGGAGACTCGTTCTTCCACCTCTCCGCGTTCGGCGAGGCCCTGCCGGGGCTCAACCTGTGCGGCGCGGGCCGGGTGGTCTGCCTGATCGACCCGGTCGGCGACGTCTACGCCTGCCCGTTCGCGATCCACGAGAACTTCCTCGCCGGCAACCTGCGCTCGCCCGGCGGGTTCCAGGAGATCTGGGAGAACTCGGAGCTGTTCACCGAGCTCCGCCAGCCGCAGACCGGTGGCGCCTGCGCCTCCTGCATGCACTACGACTCGTGCCAGGGCGGGTGCATGGCGGCCAAGTTCTTCACCGGCCTCCCGCTCGACGGGCCGGACCCGGAGTGCGTGCAGGGCTACGGCGAGCAGGCCCTCGCGGCCCGCGACGGCGTGGAGATCCCGAAGTCCGACGTCGACCACTCGCG
>JAPLAT010000488.1 GCA_026393175.1 Pseudonocardiales bacterium | reverse complement strand
CTGCGCGAGCCCTGTGGCGCACGCCGCGATGCCGAGCCGCCCGGCGTCGAGCGCGCTGAACGCGATGGCCAGGCCCTGGCCCTCGGCGCCGATGAGCCGCTCCTGCTCCAGGACCGCGCCGTCCCAGTTCGCGGTGACGGTCGGGATGGCGTGCAGGCCCATCTTCTCCTCGGGCCTGCCGAACGTCAGGCCCTCGGCCTGCCCGGGCGCGAGGAAGCAGGAGATGCCCTTCGACCCGGAGCCGGTGCGGGCGAACAGCGCGTAGAAGTCCGCCCTGCCGCCGTGGGTGATCCAGGCCTTGGTGCCGGTGATCCGGAAGCCGCCCTCGGTCTTCTCCGCCCGGCAGGTCAGCGCCGCGGCGTCCGACCCGGCCTGCGGCTCCGAGAGCGAGTACCCGCCGACCACCTCGCCCGCCAGCATCGCGGGCAGCCACCGCTCCTGCTGCTCGGGCGTGCCGAAGGACGCGAGCGGGTGGCAGGACAGCCCGTGCACCGAGGTGGCGACGGCGACCGCGGCCCACCGGGCCGCCAGCTCCTCCAGCACCTGCAGGTACACCTCGTAGGGCTGCCCGCCGCCGCCGTGCTCCTCGGGGTAGGGCAGGCCGAGCAGCCCGGCCTCGGCGAGCGTCGCGAACAGGCCCTCGGGGTAGGTCTCGGCGCGCTCGTGCTCCTCCACGCGGGGGGCGAGCTCCTTGTCGGCGATGTCGCGGACGAGGGCGATCAGGTCCTCGGCCTCCTGGGTGGGCAGCAGGCGGTCGACGGCCATGTCGGGCTCCGATCGGTACTCTCAGGGGTACGTGAGTACCGGTTATGGTAGACGGTATGACCCAGGTCCGGGGAGTGGCGCGGCGCACCGAGCTGTTCGACGCGCTCGTCGACCTGCTGCTGGCCGAGGGGTTCGCGGGCCGCACCCTCGACGACCTCGCGGCCCGCCTGCGCTGCTCCAAGCGCACGCTCTACGGCATGGCGGGGAGCAAGGAGCAGCTCGTCCGGGCCGCGGTGGTGCACTTCTTCCGCCGGGCGACCGAGCGGGTCGAGGCCGCGGTCGCCGCGGCGGCCGCCCCCGCCGAGCGGGTGGAGGCCTACCTGCGCGCCGTGGCCGGCGAGCTGGCCCCGGCCTCGCCCGCCTTCTTCGACGACGTCGCGGCCTTCCCGCCGGCCGCGGAGGTCTACGAGCGCAACACCCGCGCCGCCGCCCGCCGCGTCCAGCAACTGGTCGACACCGGGGTCGCCGCCGGCGCGTTCCGGGCCGTGCACGCCGGATTCGTCGGCGACGTCGTCAGCACGGTGATGGTCCGCATCCAGCAGCGCGGGGTCGCGGAGGCGACGGCGCTGCCGGACGCGGAGGCCTACGAGCACCTCTCCGACCTGCTCCTCCACGCCCTGACCCCCCGCCCCTGAGCGGCGTCAGGGCAGGACCGCGACCACCCGGGGCCAGCGACCCGTGTCGTCCACCAGGAGCAGGTCCGCGCGGGCGCCCTCCGTCAGCGCGCCGCGGTCGGTGAGGCCGGTGCAGCGCGCCGGGCCGCTCGTCACCAGGCCGACGGCCGCCGGGAGGGACAGCACGCCGTCCGCGGCCAGCGCCACGGCGGCGGCGAGCAGGGTCGGCGGGGCGTAGTCGCTGGCCAGGGCGTCGACCAGGCCGGCGGCCGCCACCTCCCGCGCCCCGACGTTGCCCGAGTGCGAGCCGCCGCGCAGCACGTTCGGCGCCCCCAT
>JAPLAT010000306.1 GCA_026393175.1 Pseudonocardiales bacterium | reverse complement strand
CTTGCGAGGGGATCAGTCCACCTCGACGTCGTCCAGCGCGGCGAGCATGTGGTCGAGCACCCGGAGGCACACGTCGACCTCGGCGACGGTCAGCCCGGCGCCGGCCTCGCGCAGGGCCGCGAGCTCGCGTGCCGTGACGGCCGCGATCGCCGCACGGCCGGCGTCGGTCAGGGCGACGAGACGCGAGCGCCGGTGCGCGGGGTTGTCGACCAGCTCCACCTGGTCGGCGGCCAGGGCGTCGTTGACCATCCGCTGGACGAACTGCCGGCTCAGGGACTGGGCCCGGCCGATCTGGGGGACGGTCATCGGGCCGGTGCGGGCCAGCAGGTCGAGCACGGCCCTGGCCTACCGCGACGAGGGCGCCGGGCGCCCGCTGGTCCTCCTGCACGGCGGCGCGCTCGACCACCGCATGTGGGACGCCCAGGTCGACGACCTGGCCGCGGACCACCGCGTCGTGGTGCCGGACGCCCGCGGCCACGGCCGGTCCTCGACTCCCCGGGCGCCGTTCCGGCACGGGGACGACCTGGCCGCGCTCATCGGGCACCTGGACGCCGGGCCGGTCACGCTCGTCGGGCTGTCGATGGGCGGCGGCACGGCCGTCGACCTCGCACTGGAGCACCCGCGTCTCGTGCAGGCGCTGGTCGTCAGCGGGGCCGGGACGAGTGAGCCGGAGTTCACCGACCCGTGGGCGCTCGAGGTCCTCGCGACCTGGCAGCGGAACCAGGAGGCCGGCGACACCGCGGGCTGGATCGAGACGTTCCTCCTCTTCGCCGCGGGGCCGCACCGCGGTCTCGACGAGGTCGACGCGGACGTCGTCGCCCGGTGTCGTGCCATGGCCACCGACACGCTCGCGACCCACGTCGCGGACGGCCCGCCGGTCCTGCCCGCTCCGGTCGGGCGGACCTGGGAACGACTGCCGGGGATCACTGTGCCCGTCCTGGCCCTGTGCGGCGCGCTCGACGCGCCCGACCACCTCGCGATGGCCGACCGGCTCGTCCGCACCGTCCCGGACGGGCGGTCCGCGCGGGTCGACGGGACGGCGCACTACCCGAACATGGAGCGCCCGGAGGAGTTCGGCGCGGCGCTGCGGGAGTTCCTCGACGGGACGGTCAGCCCCGGGGCGCGTACATGATCACCGCGACGCCGGCCAGGCAGACGAGCGCGCCGAGGACGTCGTAGCGGTCGGGGCGGTAGCCGTCCGCGACCATCCCCCAGGCCAGGGAGCCGGCCACGAACACCCCGCCGTAGGCGGCGAGGATGCGGCCGAAGTTCGCGTCCGGCTGCAGGGTGGCGACGAAGCCGTAGAGCCCGAGCGCGATCACCCCGGCGCCGACCCAGGCCCAGCCGCGGTGCTCGCGGACCCCCTGCCAGACCAGCCAGGCCCCGCCGATCTCGAGCAGTGCCGCCACCACGAACAGGACGACGGACCGGGCGATGAGCACGCCCGGACGGTAGCCGCCCGGCCGTCACACGGCGTCCGGCAAGGCCATGGCTGGGCGCCTGCCCTCGAGGAACCGGCGGCTCCTCGGGCAGCACCGCCTCCGGGTCGAGGACGGTGCCGGCGAACGCCGCGACACGCGGCAGCGCCGGGGCGTCGGTCATCGGCCCCCACCCCGCGGCCCCGGCGCCACACACCCCCACCGGGCGCGGGAAGGTGGCACCATGACGACGACGGCCCCGGCCCACGGCCTCTCCGACGCCGAGGCAGCGCGCCGGCTTCGGGCCGGGGAGGGCAACACCGCCGTCAGCGGGACCTCGCGCACGTACGCCACGATCCTGCGGACCAACGTCTTCTCCTTCTACAACTCGATCCTGTTCGTCATCGGGGCCGCGCTGCTCGCGATGGGGCGCTACAGCGACGCGCTGATCAGCGTCGGGCTCGGCCTGGTGAACGCCGTGATCAGCGCCGGGCAGGAGATCCGCGCCAAGCGCAAGCTCGACGGCCTGCAACTCCTGGACCGGGCGACGGTGCACGTCGTGCGGGACGGGCGCGAGGTCGCCGTCGCCCCGGACCGCGTCGTGCGCGGCGACGTCGTGGCGGTGCGCGCGGGCGAGCAGATCGTGGTGGACGGCCCGCTGCTCGACGGCACCGGGCGGGTGGAGGCCGACGAGTCGCTGCTCACCGGCGAGTCCGACCCGGTCGTCAAGGAGCCGGGCGACGACCTGCGCTCGGGCAGCCTGTGCGTCGCGGGCGCGGGCCATCAGCTGGCCCGCGACGTCGGCGCCGCGAGCTACGCGGGCCGGCTCACCGTCGAGGCCCGCCGCGTCACCACCGACCGGACCCCGCTGCAGCGCCGGATCGAGTTCGTCGTGCGCCTGGTGATGGCGCTGGTCGTGCTGATGAGCGGGGCGATCCTCGCGCAGGCCGCGCTGGAGGGCTTCACGCTGCTCCGGGTCGTGCAGACCACGGCCGTGCTCTCCGGCCTGGTGCCCTACGGGCTGTTCTTCCTCATCGCCGTCGCCTACACCGTCGGCGCGGCGAGGATCGCCGGCCGGGGTGCGCTGGTGCAGCAGGTCAACGCCGTCGAGTCGGTGAGCAACGTCGACGTGGTGTGCACCGACAAGACCGGCACGCTGACCACCGGACGGCTGACCCTGAAGGAGGTCGAGCCGCTCGGCGACCACGACGCCGAGGCCGCCCTCGGGGCGCTCGCCCGCAGCGCCACCACTCCCAACCTGACCACCACTGCGCTGGCCGAGGCGCTCCCCGGCACCGCCTGGAGGGTGCGCGACGAGGTGCCGTTCAGCTCGTCGCTGCGCTGGTCGGCGGTGGCGGGCGAGGGAGGCACCTGGGTGCTCGGCGCGCCCGACGCGCTGGCCCCGCACCTGGCCGGACCCGTCCCCGACGTCACCGGCCGGACGGCGCTGGGCCTGCGGGTGCTGCTGCTGGCCCGGGCGCTCGACCCGGCGGCGGCGCTGCACGACGCCGAGGGCAGCGCCGCCCTGCCGACCCTGGAGGCCGTCGCGATCGTCGCGCTGTCCGACGAGTTGCGGCCCGAGGTGGCCGAAACCATCGCCCGGTTCACCGCCGACGGCGTCGCCCTCAAGGTGATCTCCGGCGACGACCCGCGCACCGTCGCCGCCCTGGCGACGCAGGCGGGACTGCCCGCGGGCGAGCCCGTCGCCGGGAACGACCTGGACGGCCTCGACGACGACGCGCTCGACCGGCTCGTCGCCCGCACCACCGTGTTCGGCCACGTCGCCCCCGAGCAGAAGGAGCGCATCGTCGCCTCCCTGCGCCGTTGCGGCGGGTACGTCGCGATGATCGGCGACGGCGTCAACGACGCCCGAGCCCTGAAGAACGCCCACGTGGGCGTGGCCATGCGCAGCGGCAGCGCCGTCACCCGCGACGTCGCCGACATCGTGCTGGTGGACGACTCCTTCGCCGCGCTGCTCCCCGCCCAGCAGGAGGGCCGCCGGATCATCAACGGCATCGCGGTCTCGATGTACGTCTTCCTCGCCCGCGTCGCCACCCAGGGCCTGGTCATCCTCACGGTGACGATGCTCGGGCTGGGCTTCCCCTACTCGCCGACGCAGGTCGGGCTCACCCTGCTCACCGTCGGCGTCCCCACCCTCTTCCTCACGATGTGGGCGCCCGCGACGGCGGCCGACGAGCACCTGCTGGCGAACCTCGGCCGGTTCGTCATCCCCGCCGCGCTCGTCACCGCCGCGTTCGGCACCGCCGTCTACGCGTTCCTCTACGAGCTCGTGCTGGGCGGGTTCACCAGCGGCCGCACGCCCGCCGAGGTGATCACGCAGTTCGAGAGCTACACCGGGCTGACCTACGGCACCGACACCGACTTCGCCGAGGCCGCGGCCACGCTCGGCGCCCAGACCGGGCTGTCGACGTTCGTCAGTCTCGCCTCGTTCGTGCTGATCCTGTTCCTCGCCCCACCGACCCGGTTCTTCGCCGCATGGACCCCGCCGGTCGCCGACCGGCGCCCGGCCGTGCTGGTGGCCGTGCTGGTCGTCGCGTTCGCAGCGGTGCTGTTCGTACCGGCGCTGTCGGACTACTTCGGGCTCACCGGCCCGGCCGCGCCGGTGTTCCGCGCCGTCCTGCCCGCGCTGGCGCTGTGGTTCGGCACGCTGACGATCGTCTTTCGCGTCCGGCTGCTCGACCGCCTCCTCGGACTCGACGACCTGCCCCGGTCCCGCACCAGGTAGGGATCAGCCCCGGGCCGCGTGGTGGGCCAGCTCGGCGTGGTCGTGGCCGGCCGGCCCGACGTGGACCGTCGCCACCGCGAGCCGCGGCACGCCGTGCAGCAGGGCGTGCTCGGCGGCCGTCGCGATGTCGTGGGCGGCGACGACGCCCAGCGCCGGGTCGACGCCGACCGCCGCCTCGGCGCGCACCCGGTGCCCGGTCCAGCGCAACCGCACCTGCTCCACCGCGACGACGCCCGGCACGTCGCGCAGCACCGCCTCCGCGGTGTCGACGAGCGCGGGGTCCACGGCGTCCATCAGGCGGCGGACGACGTCGGTGGCCGCGCCGCGCAGCACGGCGAGGATCGCCACGGTGATGAGCAGCCCGACGACGGGGTCGGCGAGCGGGATCCCGGCCATCGTGCCGAGCGCGGCGGCCACGACGGCGAGCGAGGTGAAGCCGTCGGTCCGGGCGTGCAGCCCGTCGGCCACCAGGGCCGCCGAGCCGATGGCCCGGCCGACCCGGATCCGGTAGAGCGCGACGAGCTCGTTGCCGGCGAAGCCGATGAGGCCGGCGACCAGCACGGCCCCGACGTGCTGCACCGGCTGCGGGTCCAGCAGCCGACGCACCGACTCGTAGCCGGCCAGCACCGCCGACAGCGCGATCATCGCGACGATGACGACGCCCGCGAGGTCCTCGGCCCGGTCGTAGCCGTGGGTGTAGCGCCGCGACGCCGCCCGCCGCCCGAGCAGGAACGCGATCCACAACGGCACCGCGGTCAGCGCGTCGGAGAAGTTGTGCACCGTGTCGGCCAGCAGGGCGCTGGACCCCGACACGAGCACGACGCCCAGCTGGGCGAGCGCGGTCGCGAGCAGCACGACCAGGCTGATCTTCAGCGCCCGCACGCCCACCGCGCTCGTCTCCAGCGCGGGGTCGACGGACTGCGCCGCGTCGTGGCTGTGCGGACGGAACACCTCGGCGACGGCGGCCCGCCACCCCCGGCGGGCCCCGTGACCGTGACCGTGCGCATGCCCGTGACCGTGCCCGTGACCGTGCTCCACGTTGCCAGGATGACCAGGTCGGGGCCATCATGCAAGCATGCGCGCGCACGACGGAATGGCACCTGCGACCTCCTGGCCGCAGCCCGTCGACGGCACCCAGCTCGCCGCGGCCGCCGAGGTGCTGCGCCACCTGGCCGACCCCACCCGCCTGCACCTGCTGCGGCTGCTCGCCACGGGCGAGCAGGACGTCGGCACGCTGACCGCGCAGGTCGAGGCGTCCCGCTCGTCGGTCTCCCAGCACCTGGGCCGGCTGCGGCTCGCGGGGCTGGTGCACGCCCGCCGCGACGGCAGGCGGATGCGCTACCGGATCGCCGGCGACCACCTGCGCGCCCTCGTCGACGAGGCGCTGCAGTTCGCCTGGCACGAGGTGCACGGCGTGCCCCACCACGGCCCGCACGACCACCACCGGCGCGACGAGCACCGGCGCGACCAGGACCGGGACCACGACACCGGGCCGGAGGACCTCAGCCCGCGCTGAACGCGGCCCGGCCGGTGGCGCCGTCGCCGAGGAACGTCGCGAGCCGCTCGGCCTCCTGCGCCACCTCACCCCGCTCGGCGCGGTCGAGCGGGCGCAGCGGCGTGACCGTCACGGTGACGGCGCCGGACCCCTCGCGGCCCGACGTCCAGGTCCCCGCGACGCGGCCGTCGACCAGGACGAACCGGGCCCCCGCGACGCTCAGCCCGCGGAATGCGTCGTCGATGACCCGGCTGCGGTCGTCGAACCCCAGCACGGCGTTGTCGAAGGCGGGCAGGAACCGCGGCGGGACCGCGGCGTCGGGGTCGGGGAGCGGGCCGTCGGGCACGTCGAGCAGCTCCCGGCCGTGCTCGTCGCGGAAGGTGCGCAGCTGCGGGCGCAGGCGGGTGAGCACCGCGGGCAGGCCGGTCAGCCCCGACCACGAGCGCACGTCCGCGCTGCTCGCGGGCCCGTACGCGCGCAGGTAGCGCAGCACCAGCGCGTCCAGGTCGGCCTCGTCGGGCGGGCCGGGCGCGCGGCCCAGCCAGCTCTCCACGGCCAGGCACGCGGCGGGGGCGCGGTGACCCCAGAGCCCCCGCGGCGGGACCTGCACCAGCGGGACGACGGTGCCCAGCGCGTCGGCGAGGTCGCGCGCGGCGACGCCGGGCCAGCGGTCCCCGACCAGCCGGGCCACGTCGACCGTGCGGCGCGGCTCGTCGGCCAGGTGCGGGGCGGCGGCCGCGGCGAGCTCGTCGAGGTCGACGCCGGGCAGCCGGGAGCGCAACGTCCCGGACGTGCGGGTGACGAGCATGCGCTGGTGCAGCGGGCGCAGCCGCAGGCAGTCCCGCGCGGACACCAGGTGCAGGGTGCGGCGCATGAGCAGGGTCCGCACCGCGCGCCGCTCCTCCAGCAGGGCGACGAGCTCGGCGGGGTCGAAACGGGCCAGCCGGGACCACAGCCCGGCGTAGGGCTCGAGGGGCTCCTGCGCCTGCATCCCGACCAGGTGCTCGATCGCGGCGGCGGCGTCGAGGTCACTGCGCTCGTCGAGCAGCTGCCGGGCCATCAGCGCCCGGTTCAGCGCCCTGCGGTGAAGGACCGTCATGTCGCACCACTCCCCCTCGTCCTCGACCCGGCCGGGCCCGGGTGCCATCCTCGTCGGCGGCGGGCCGCACGGGGGCCGCGGGGGACGGGAGGTCCGGGATGGACGACCTCGACGGTGTCGCGCGCCCGGGGTGCGCCGCGGGGGTGCTGTTCGTCGACGACGAGGGCGGGGTGCTGCTCGTCGAGCCGACGTACGCGCCGCGGTGGACGATCCCGGGCGGTCCGGTGGAGCTCGGGGAGACCCCGCGCGAGGCGTGCGCGCGGGCCGTCCGCGAGCGACTGTGCCTCGACCTGCCGGTGGGCGAGCTGCTCGTCGTCGACTGGGCGCCCTACGTCCGCGAGGAGCGGGTCCGCTTCGTCTTCGACGGCGGCGTGCTCGAGCCCGCCGTCCTGGAGTCGATCACGCTCGCCCCCGACGACCTGAGCGCGTGGGCGTTCATCGCCCCCGACGACCTGTTCGTCATGGTCGTGCCCCGCCTGGCCCGGCGCCTGGCCGCGGCGCTGGACGCCCGCGCCGCCGGCACGGGCAGCTACCTGGAGAACGGGGTTCCGGCCGGGCGGGTGTAGCGCCCGCACCCCGCCCGGCGGCACGGCCACCCCGTCCGCCGACCCCCGCGCACCTGCCGCACGGCGACGCGGAACCCGGCACACCGGGCGGAATGCCCGATCGGGTGCCATGCTTCGCGATCGACGCGCCATCCCGGCACCCGGTGGATCGGGGACCACCGCCGGGCGTACCCAGGAGGAACCCCATGGGCCCGACAGCGGACGTGCACTGGCATGCGCGAGCGGCGTGCCGGGGGGTGGACGGCCGCGTGTTCTACCCGGTCGGCGCGTCCGGGTGCCCCGACCGCGAGCGGAGCGAGGCGGCGGCCAAGCGGTACTGCGCCACGTGCCCGGTCGTCGAGCCGTGCCGCCGGCACGCCCTGTCGCTCGGTGCCGCCGAAGGTGTCTGGGGCGGGCTCACCGGGCAGGAACGCGCGGGGCTCCATCCCTCCCGCTAGGAGGGTTGGACCGCATGGCGGACGGGAAGTCCCCCCGGTGGCCGGCCCCCTCCAGGTGCACCTCCCCGCCGACCCGGCAGCCCTGCGCGAGGCGCGGGCCCGGCTCGCCGCGTGGTTGGCCGCCGCCGACTACCCGCAGGAGGTCTGCGACGACGTGGTGCTCGCCGTCGGCGAGGCCCTGGCCAACAGCATCGAGCACGCGTACTCCGCCCACCCCGCGCTCGCCGCGAGCGGCGTCGAGATGTCCGCGGAGCTCCACGACGAGCCCGACCTGCGCTGCATCGAGATCACCATCCGCGACCACGGCCGCTGGCGCCCGCCCGACGCCGATCCCGGTACCCGCGGGCACGGCATGGCCGTGATCCACGCGCTCACCGACGCCACCGTCAGCACCGACGACGACGGGACCACCGTCGTGCTGCGGTGCTGGCACCCCTGACCGGGCACCGGGTCAGGACGCCGCCCCCGGCACGCCCGCCTGCTCGCACCGCATCCGCCACGCGTCGGTGACCAGCTCCTCCAGCCGCTCCGCCCCGACCGCCGCGAGCCGGACCATGACCAGCGGGAACCCGTCGTAGGACGGGGTGGTGAAGAACAGCTCCGGCTCCCCGAGCAGCAGCGCCTGCTTCTCCGCCTCGTCCCCGACGTAGAGCACGGCGACGTCGGTGCGGATCACCCGCCGCCTGCCCGGCACCCGCTCGGGATAGGACCAGACGAAGCCCCGGCCGCCGACGCGGAAGTCGAACCCGTCGCTCTCGATCTCCTCGACGCCCCCGAGCGAGAGGGCCACCCGGCGGACCCCCTCGGCGTCAGCCATCCCGGCCCCGCATGCCGCGAGCCTAGCCAGGCGCGGCCGCGGCCCGAACACCTCGTGTCCTCCGTCGGATGGTGCGCCCGATGGCGAGGGGTGGACGTGTCCGATCATCGGCCGGTGCGGGCCCGTACATTGGGCCGCCGGAGGTGGGGCCGTGGCCGTGGACCACGCGAGCTGGGCGGACGTGCTGGCGCGGATCGTCGACGACGGCCACCTCGTGGTGGCCGACCGGCTGGCGGAGGCGCTGGACCGCGCGCTCGGCGAGGTCGGGCTCACCGCGGACCTGCTCCTCGTCGACACCTCGCAACGCGTCCTCACCTCGATGCGGACCGCCGGCGGGTCCCAGGTCGACCTGCTCAACACCCTGGCCGGGCGGGCCTACCAGCTCGGCGAGATCCTGGCCGGGACGGCCGAGGACGGCACCCCCGTCCTGTGGGTGCCGGTGCTCGACGGCACGGACCGGCTCGGGGTGCTCGGCGTCGGGCTCGGCAGCCGGCACGACGGGGACGACGGGGACGACCGGGCCGGGCTGCGGCGATGGCTGTGGATCGTCGCGAGCCTGGTGGGCCACATCGTCGCGACGAAGACGGTCTACAGCGACCGGCTGCGCCGCTGGCGCAGCGACGGGCCGCTGACCCCGCCCTCGGAGCTGCTCTGGCAGCTGCTCCCGCCCCGCACGTTCGCCACCGACCGGATCGTCGTGTCGGCGGTGCTCGAACCGCACGACAAGGTCGCCGGGGACGCGTTCGACTACAACGTCGACGGTGACGTGGTCGACCTCGCCGTGTTCGACGCCGCGGGCCACGACCTGCAGGCCGGCGTGACCACCGCGCTCGCGATCACGGCGGTGCGCAACGCCCGCCGGTCCGGCGTGGACGACCTCGCCGAGATCGCCGCGCTGGCCGACGCGCTCATCGCCGGCCGGCCCGGGCCCGTCCAGTTCGCGACGGCCGTCCTCGCCCGGCTCCACGTCGTCACCGGGCAGCTCGACATCCTCAACGCCGGGCATCCGCCGCCGCTGCTGCTGCGGGGCGGGAAGGTCGTCAAGGAGCTGGGGCCGCCGCCGCGGATGCCGCTCGGCGTCCGGCCGCCGCCCGGCACGGAGCAGCGGGTCGAGGTCTCGCGCGAGCAGCTCGAGCCCGGGGACCGGCTCCTCCTCTACAGCGACGGCATCACCGAGGCCCGCAACGGCGCCGGGGAGTTCTTCGGCGAGGAGCGGCTCGTCGAGATGACCGAGCACGCGGCCGCGTCCGGGCTGTCGGCGCCCGAGACGCTGCGCCGCCTCGCCGCCGCCGTGCTCGACCACCAGGGCGGGCGCCTCCAGGACGACGCCACGCTGCTGGTCGTCGAGTGGTC
>JAPLAT010000467.1 GCA_026393175.1 Pseudonocardiales bacterium | reverse complement strand
GGGGTCCCGAGTGCCTGCCGGACCGTCGAGGGTCCGGGCCGTTGAGCCACAGCGGCTCCTCGCCCGGCACGCACGGTCCGAGCCGCAGTAGGCGGTAGGTCCCGGGCCATCCACGGGTGGCCCGAGATCGGGAGCGGGGGCCAGTAGCCCCTGCTCCGAGGGTATTGGAGCCGGGGGTCGGGATCGAACCGACGACCTACCGCTTACAAGGCGGTTGCTCTACCACTGAGCTACACCGGCGGGCGGCGCCATCCTAGGACGCGACGCGGTGCAGCGTCTCACGATGAGACCGGAGCTGACGATCGGTGTCCGGATGCGGTGAGATCCAGCTCACGCGGCACCGACGCCAGAACAGGAGCCCCATGGCGAGCACCGACCGGCTGACGACGTGGCACCGGGAGTTCTTCGCCGCCGTGTCCCGCTGGTCGTGGTTGAAGACGGCCGACGAGAAGGTCGCCGCGGTCGCGCTGCCGGTGTACGACCGGCACCGGGCGAACCCGGTGGTCGAGGTCATGCACGGCGGGCGGTGGGCGGGGCACTCGCTGCACGCGGCGCTGAGCGACCTGCCGATCGGGTTCTGGGCGGGGTCGGTGGTGCTGGACTCGCTGGGCAAGGACGTCCCGGGCGACGGGGGGCGGCTCGACCCGGCCGCGACGCTGAGCGCGGCGGGGCTGCTGGCCGCCGCCGCGACGGTCGCGACCGGGGTGACGGACTGGACCGTGAGCGACGGCGAGGACCGCCGCACCGGCCTGCTGCACGGGCTGATGAACCTGGCCGGCACGGCGCTGCAGGCGGCGTCGCTGGCGGCGCGGCTGTCCGGGCACCGCAGGCCGGCGCAGGTGCTGGGCCTGGCGAGCATGACCGTCACCGGGGCGGCGGGCTACGTCGGCGGGCACCTCGTGCAGGGCCGCGCCGTGATGGTCAACCGGACGGCGGCCTCGACGGGCCCGACGAGCTGGGTCCGCGCCGTGGAGCTGGCCGAGCTGCCCGTCGGCGCGTCGACCGGGGTGGTCGTGCAGGGCCGCGCGGTGATGCTGCACCGGTCGGGCGAGGACGAGATCCACGCGATCGACGACCTGTGCTCGCACGCGGGCGCCCTGCTGTCCCGCGGCGAGGTCGTCGACTGCGTCGTCACCTGCCCGCTGCACGAGTCGCGCTTCGACCTCCGCGACGGCCGGATCGTGCAGGGGCCCGCCCACCATCCCCAGCCCGTGCTGCCCGCGCGGGTGCGCAACGGCTGGATCGAGGTCCGGGGCTCCCTGCCCCGCCCGCGGCGCGCGAGAACCTAGGAGGACGACCATGGCATGGGAAGCGGTAGCCGACCTCGACCAGCTCGAGGAGGGCGACATGATGGTCGTCGAGATGCGCGGCGAGCCCATCTGCGTGGTGCGCCTCTACGAGGACGACGCCGTCGCCGTCCACAACACGTGCACCCACCAGCAGCAGCCGCTCAACGAGGGCTACCTGCAGGAGGACGACACCCTGATCTGCCCGGCGCACAACTCCTGCTTCGACCTGCGCACGGGCGAGCCGCGGGGCGTGCCGGCCGTGGCGCCCATCCCGGTGTACGCCTGCAAGATCGAGGACGACGCGATCTGGGTGGACGTCGACCAGCAGCTCAACGACGCGGAGATCCCGCACAAGCCGTTCCACTGAGCGGGCGCGCTCGGCGGGGGATCGGCGCCCTACCCTGGGCGCGAACCCCGCCGACCGCGAACCGCTAGGTGAACCATGTCCGACGAGCGCCCCCGCCTGACCCGGCGGGTCGGCAGCAAGCTGCGCCGGGAGGCGCACGACCTCATCACGCCCGGCCCGCCCACCGTGCAGATGCTCTGGCCGGTCGGGCCGCAGGTGCCCGACGACGCGCACGTGCAGGAGGTCCTCGACCTCTGCATGCGGGTCGGCGAGGTCCTGCTCTCCAGCGGCGAGAGCGCCGACGAGACGACGGCGGTCATGCTGCGCCTCGCGTCGGCCTGCGGGCTGTCGGCCGTGGACGTGGACATCACCTTCACCTCGATCACGATGTGCTGCCACCGCGGGATGGCGGCGCCGCCGGTGACGTCGATGCGGCTGGTCCGCTACCGGTCGCTGGACCTCAAGCGGCTGCTCGGCGTGGGCCGGGTGATCGACAGGGTCGAGCAGGGCCGGGTCGACGTGCAGCGGGCGGCCGCGGAGCTCTCCGAGGCCGTCGACGCCAGGCACCCCTACCCGCGCTGGGTGGCGACGGCTGGATGGGCGCTGCTCGCGGCCTCCATCGCGGTGCTGCTCGGCGGCGGCTGGATCACCGGCGCGGCCGCGTTCGTCGTCACCGCGGCGATCGACCGGATCGGCAGGCTGCTCTCCCGGCGCGGGCTGCCGGCGTTCTTCCAGCAGGTCGTCGGCGGCATGTTCGCGACGCTGTCGACGATCGGGCTGTTCGCCCTGGGCGCCTTCCCGCCGGGCACGCGACCCTCGCTGGTCGTCGCCGCGAGCATCACGGTGCTGCTGTCGGGGCTCTCGGTGGTCGGCACCGTGCAGGACGCCATCTCCGGCTACTACGTGACGTCGGCCGGGCGGGCGGTGGAGATCGCGCTGCTCTCCGCCGGGCTGCTCACCGGCGTCGTCCTGGGGCTGCGGATCGGGCTGGAGTTCGCCCCGCCGCTGGAGGTGGCGGGCGAGCTGGCCACCGGGTTCGGCCGGTTCACGCTGTCGCTGCTCGCCGGGGCGACGGCGGCGGCCGGGTTCGCGCTGGCCGGGTACGCGCCCGGGCGCTCGGTGGTCGCGGCCGGGCTGGCGGGGGCGGCCGGCTGGGGCGTCTACGCGCTGCTCGTGCAGGTCGCGGGGCTCGGGCCGGTCGCGGCGACGGGGGCCGCGGCCGTCGTCGTCGGCGCGGCGGCCGGGCTGTTCCGGCGCGGCGGGGGCGTCCCGCCGCTCGTCATCACCCTCGCCGGCATCACCCCGCTGCTGCCGGGCTTCAGCGCCTACCGCGGCTTCTACCAGCTCGCGGTCGAGGGCGTCTCGGACGGCCTGGTCACCATCACCCTCGCGCTGGCGATCGGGCTCGCGCTGGCCGCGGGCGTGGCGCTCGGCGACTTCCTCACTCGACCGCGGCCCGGCCCGCAGCCGCCCGCCGCGAGCCCCGCGCCGGAGGCCGGGGCCGCGTAGGCTCCCGACCCGTGACGACTCCTGCCGTGACGCCTCCTGCCGGCACGTCGGCGTTGGCGGACTTCGTCGTGGTGGCCAACCGGCTGCCCGTCGACCTCGAGAAGCTCCCCGACGGCTCCCAGCGGTGGAAGCGCAGCCCCGGCGGGCTGGTCACGGCGCTGGAGCCCATGCTGCGCAGCCGCGAGGGCGCCTGGGTCGGCTGGCCGGGGATCCCGGACGCCCACGCGGAGCCGTTCGAGGAGGACGGCCTGACGCTGCACCCCGTGGAGCTGTCGGCGCAGGACGTCGAGGACTACTACGAGGGCTTCTCCAACGGCACCCTCTGGCCGCTCTACCACGACGTCGTCGCCCCGCCGGCGTTCCACCGGCACTGGTGGCAGGCCTACGTCCGGGTCAACCAGCGCTTCGCGGAGGCGACGGCCGAGGTCGCCGCGCAGGGCGCCACGGTCTGGGTGCAGGACTACCAGCTGCAGCTGCTGCCGACCATGCTCCGCGAGCTGCGCCCGGACCTGCGGATCGGCTTCTTCCTGCACATCCCGTTCCCGCCCACCGAACTGTTCCAGCAGCTGCCGTGGCGGCAGCGGATCGTCGAGGGCCTGCTCGGTGCCGACCTCGTCGGCTTCCACACCCCCGGCGGCGTCCGCAACTTCCGCTGGCTCGCCACGCGGTTCACCGACGCCACGCCCGGCGCGCGCAACGAGGTCACGTACCAGGGCCGCACCGTCAAGCTGGGCGCGTTCCCGATCTCCATCGACTCCGCGACGCTCGACACGCTCTCCCGCAGCGAGGAGGTGCAGCAGCGGGCCAAGCAGATCCGCGCGGACCTCGGCAACCCCGACCGCGTCATCCTCGGGGTGGACCGGCTCGACTACACCAAGGGCATCGACGTACGGCTGCGCGCGTTCGAGGAGCTGCTGGCCGAGGAGCGGTCGGGCGACGCCGTGATGATCCAGCTCGCGACGCCCAGCCGCGAGCGCGTCGAGCACTACCAGAAGATGCGCGCCGACATCGAGCAGTCCGTCGGCCGGATCAACGGCACCTACGCCCAGGTGGGCCGCCCGGTGCTGCACTACCTGCACCAGTCGCTGCCGCGCGAGGAGCTCGCCGCGTTCTTCGCCGCCGCCGACGTCATGCTCGTGACGCCGCTGCGCGACGGCATGAACCTCGTGGCCAAGGAGTACGTGGCCTGCCGGGCGGACCTCGGCGGCGTCCTCGTGCTGTCGGAGTTCGCCGGCGCCGCGATCGAGCTCAAGGACGCGGTGCTGGTCAACCCGCACGACACCGACGGGGTGAAGGACGCGCTGTACCGAGCGCTGACGATGCCGCCCGAGGAGAGCCGCAAGCGCATGCGCGCGCTGCGGCGCCAGGTCCTCAACAACGACGTGGACCGCTGGGCGCGGTCCTTCCTCGACGCTCTGGGGCTGCCTCCGTCATGACCGACCTGCGTGCCGCACTCACCGAGCTGGCCGCCGTCCCGCGGCTGCTCGTCGCCCTGGACTTCGACGGCGTGCTCGCCCCGCTGGTCGACGTGCCCTCCGAGGCCCGGCCGCTGCCTGCCGCCGCGGCCGCGATCGGCTCGCTCGCGACGCTGCCCGACACCACCGTCGTGATGGTGTCCGGGCGCGGGCTCGCCGACCTGGCTGCGGTGTCCGGCTTCGGCGCCCCGATCCGGCTCGTCGGCAGCCACGGCGGCGAGTTCGACGACGGCGGCGCCGTGCTCGACGACGACCAGCGGGCCCGGCTCGACGCGCTCACCGCGGAGCTGGAGGCGCTCGTCGACGGCGAGCCGGGCGTGCGGCTGGAGCACAAGCCCGCCGGCGTCGCCGTGCACGTCCGCGGCGCGGCGCCGGAGGTCGCGCGGCGGGTGCTCGACGCCGTGCGGTCCGGCCCGGCCGCCCGCGACGGCGTCGACGCCACCCCCGGCAAGGACGTCCTCGACCTCGCGGTGCTGCAGGTGAACAAGGGCCTCGCCGTCGACGTCCTGCGCGAGCGCACCGGCGCCGACGCCGTCCTGTTCGCGGGCGACGACGTCACCGACGAGACGGCGTTCGCCGTGCTGCGCGACGGCGACGTGGGCGTCAAGGTCGGCGAGGGCGAGACCGCCGCGGGCCACCGGGTGGACGGCCCGCCCGACGTCGCCGCCCTGCTCGAGGACCTGCTGGCGCTGCGCGCCCGGTGAGCGGCGAGGGGTGCTAGAGCGCCCCCAGCCGCTCACGGGCGTCCTCCCACGTCGGGAGCTCGCCGGCGGGCAGCGTCCAGAACGTGAACGCCGAGCCCGCCGTGGCGGGCCGCTGCCGGCGCATGATCGTGCGGTGCGGCTCGCGGCCGACCACGGCGTCCAGCGCGGCGCGGTCGCGCCAGGCGCTCAGCGTGCGGAACTCCCGGCGCAGTGGGCGGGCCTCGAGCGCGACGCCGACGGCGCCGTCCGCCGCCAGGACCTGGCGGTGCACGCGCATCGCGTCGCGGAGGAACGGCAGCACGTCGCGGTAGCGGCGCACGCGGAACCACGAGGCCATCACGACCACCTCCCCGGTCGCGGGGGCGGCGTCGACGGTCGTCCAGGGCAGGGTGGGCATCGGATCCTCCTCGGTCGAACTTGACGATGACAAGATGCTCGCCGGGGAGGCATCTTGTCAACGTCAAGACCGGGGGTATGCTCCCCGGGTGCCCTACCACCACGGCGACCTGCGGCGCGCGCTGCTGGACACCGCCCTCGATGCCGTCGCCGAGCACGGCCCGGCCGGGCTGAGCCTGCGCGACGTCGCCCGCCGGGCCGGGGTCTCGCACGCCGCGCCAGCGCACCACTTCGGGGACAAGACCGGCCTGCTCACCGCGCTCTCGGCGGAGGGATGGGCCCTGCTGGCCGAGGCGCTGGAGGCCCGCGGCACCGACTTCCGCGGCCAGGGCGTGGCCTACGTCCTCTTCGCCACGGGGCACCCGGCCCACTTCGCCGTCATGCGGGCCCCCGGGCTGGTCCGCGACGAGGACCCCGCGCTCGCCGTGGCCCGCGACCGGGCGGGGGCGGCGCTGCGCGCCGGGGCGGGGGCGGCCGACCCGGACCCGACGACCGCGCTCGCCGGCTGGGCGCTGGTGCACGGCCTGTCCGCGCTGCTGCTGGAGGGCTCGGTGCGGCCCGGCCCGGACCAGGACGTGGCCGCGCTCGCGGAGGCGGTGACCGGCCGGCTGGGGCACCGCTCGTGACCGGCCGGGGCGCCGGGACGGCGGGCTACCAGCCGGAGAAGAAGCGCTCCGGGGCGCGGGCGGGACCGCTGGTCGCGCCGACGACCAGCTCCGTGGGCAGCGTTACCGTGCGCGGGCGGTTGCGCTCGCCGCGCTCCAGCAGCAGCTCCCCGGCCGCGCGGCCCTTCTCGAGCACGGGCTGGCGGATGGTGGTGAGCGCGGCGCGCATGGCCTCGGGCACGCCGTCGAAGCCGGTGACGGTGAGGTCGTCGGGCACCGACAGGTCGTGCTGCGCGGCGTGCCGCAGGGCGCCGAGGGCGAGGATGTCGGAGGTGCAGACGACGGCGGTCAGGTCGGGGTGCGCGGCGAGGAGCTCGGCCGTGGCCGACTGCCCGGCGTCGACGCTGTGCTCGAAGCGCTCGTGCACGGGCACGGCCGCCCAGTCGACGCCCGCCTCCGCGAAGGCCTCCCGCAGCCCGGCCAGCCGCTGGCGCTGCACGGGGTAGGTGGCGCCGGCCTGGCGGGCCTCGTCGGCCGGGCCGTTGTGCCGCCCCGGACCCAGGCGCATGCACAGCACGCCGATCCGGCGGTGGCCCAGCTCGGCGAGGTGCCGGCCCATGGCGAGCATCGCGGCGCGGTCGTCCACGCCCACGCGGTCGACGCCCTCGACGCCGATCGGCTGGTCGCAGACCACGGTCGGCACCGGGCGCTCCAGCACCGCCTTGAAGTGCGGGTCGTCCTCCTGCACGGAGTAGACGACGAACCCGTCGACCCCGGCCTGGTGCACGGCGGTGACGTCGGCGAGCTCGGGGCTCACCGGCACGAGCAGCAGCCCGGACCCGGCGCGCTCGCAGGCCAGGGCCAGGCCCTCGAGGAACCCGGTGGCCGCGGGGTCGCGGAACGCGTAGGACAGCGCCTCGGTGAGCAGCAGGCCAACGGCCCCGGCCCGGCGGGTGCGCAGCGAGCGCGCGACGGGATCGGGGCCGGGGTAGCCCAGCCGCCGCGCCGCCTCCAGCACCCGGGCGCGCAGGGGCGCCGAGAGCTGGTCGGGCCGGTTGTAGGCGTTGGAGACGGTGGTGCGGGACACCCCGAGCTCCGCGGCCAGCGACGCGAGCGTCGCCGGTCGCCGGAGCGAGGTCGAAAGGCGGGAGGGCGCCGCCGGGTGACCACACGCTAGAGTGAATCGACAACGGTTATCACTCCGGGAGACACACGCATGATTCTGCGCCGTCCGCTGGTCGGAGCCACCGCGGCTCTGGCCGCCCTCACGCTCACCGCCTGCGGATCGGAGGCCGCGGCCCCGGCGACGGCGGACGACGGCATCACGGTCGTCGCCTCCACCAACGTCTACGGCAGCATCGCCGAGGCCGTCGGTGGCCCCGGCGTCACCGTCGAGTCGCTGATCACCGACCCGGCCGCCGACCCGCACTCCTACGAGAGCACCCCGGCCGACGCCGTGACGGTCGGCGAGGGCGACATCGTCATCCTCAACGGCGGGGGCTACGACGAGTTCATGCCGCAGCTCGTGGAGACCGCGGGCGGCGAGCGCACCGTCCTCGACGTCGCCGCGATCTCCGGCCTGGTGCCCGAGGAGGAAGGCGAGGAGGCCCACGCCGAGGGGGAGGAGCACGCGCACGGCGAGTTCAACGAGCACTTCTGGTACAGCCTGCCGACCGTGCGCACCCTCGCCACCGACCTCGCCGCCGCGCTCGGCGAGCTCGACGCGGCCAACGCCGCCACCTACACCGCCAACGCCGGGCAGTTCACGGCGCGGATCGACGAGCTGATGGCCAGGATCGAGGCCGCGGGTGCCTCCGTCCCGGGCGGGCGGGTCGCCGTCACCGAGCCGGTGCCGGGCTACCTGATCGAGGCCGCGGGCCTCACCGACGTCACCCCGCCGGAGTTCAGCGAGGCCGTCGAGGAGGACACCGACCCGCCCGCGGCCGTCGTCGCGGACACGCTCGCCCTGTTCACACCCGGTGCGGCCGACCCGGTCCGGGCCCTGATCACCAACGCCCAGACCGAGACCCCGACCACCGACCAGGTGCGCGGGGCGGCCGAGGCGGCCGGCGTCCCGGTCGTCGAGATGACCGAGACGCTCCCGGCCGACGAGACCGACTACGTGTCCTGGATGGGCTCCCAGATCGAGGCCCTGACGGCCGCGCTGAACCCGGTGTGACGATGGTGTCCGTGCAGACCGTTCCGGAGCAGCGCGTCACCCGTCCCGCGGTGTCCCTGCGCGGCGCCGCCGTGCGGTTCGGCGAGCGCACCCTCTGGGAGGGTCTGGACCTGGACATCGCCCCCGGCGAGTTCCTCGCCGTGCTCGGCCCCAACGGTTCGGGCAAGACCACGTTGGTCCGGGTGCTGCTGGGGCTGCTGCCGCTCTCGGCGGGCGAGGTGCGCATCGCCGGGAGCACGCCCCGGCGCGGCAACCCGACGATCGGCTACGTCCCGCAGCAGAAGGCGCTCGACGCCGACCTGCCGCTGCGCGGGCGCGACCTCGTCGGGCTCGGGCTCGACGGGCACCGCCTCGGCGTCGGCCTGCGCGGGCGCCGCGCCCGCCGGGCGCGCGTCGAGGCGGCGCTGGCCGCCGTGGGCGGCTCCGGGTACGCCGACCGGCCCGTCGGCAGGCTCTCCGGCGGCGAGCAGCAGCGGCTGCGGGTGGCGCAGGCCCTGGTCGGCGACCCCGACGTGCTGCTCTGCGACGAGCCGCTGCTCTCCCTCGACCTCGCCCACCAGCGCATCGTCACCGACCTGATTGACGCCCGGCGGCGCACGGAGGGCACGGCCGTGCTGTTCGTCACCCACGAGATCAACCCGGTGCTGCCCCTGGTCGACCGGGTCCTCTACCTCGTCGACGGCCGGTTCCGGATCGGCCCGCCCGGCGAGGTGATGACCTCCTCGGTGCTCTCCGAGCTCTACCGCACCGATGTCGACGTGCTGCGGGTGCGCGACCGGCTCGTCGTGGTCGGGGCCGACGGGCGCGGCGAGCACTGCCACGACGTGGACGGCCACTGATGGACCGGCTGTTCACGTTCGAGGGGCTCGGGGGGCTGCTCGCGCAGGGGTTCGTGCAGAACGCGCTGCTCGCCTGCGCCGTGCTCGGGCTCATCGCGGGCGCGCTGGCCCCGCTGATCGTCGCGCGCGGGATGGCCTTCGCCGTGCACGGCACCGCCGAGCTCGCCTTCACCGGCGGCGCGGCGGCGCTGCTCATCGGGATCGGCGTCCAGTCCGGCGCCGTCGTCGGGGCCGTCGTCGCCGCGCTGGTGTTCGGCTGGCTCGGGCTGCGCCAGCGCGAGCGCGACGCCGTCATCGGCGTGGTGCTGGCGTTCGGTCTCGGGCTGGGCGTGCTGCTGCTCTCGCTCTACAGCGGGCGGGCGTCCAACAAGTTCGGGCTGCTCACCGGCTCGATCGTGTCGGTGGACTCCACGAACCTCGTCGTGCTCGCCGTCGTCGCGGTGCTCGTCGTCGCCGTGCTGGGCGTGCTCTACCGGCCGCTGCTGTTCGCGAGCACCGACCCCGACGTCGCGCTGGCCCGCGGCGTGCCGGTACGGGCGCTGTCGCTGGTGTTCGCCGTCCTCATCGGGCTGGCGACGGCGCTCGCCGTGCCGATCGTCGGCGCGATCCTCGTGCTGTCGGTGATGATCGCGCCCGGCGCGGCGGCCGCCCGCGTCACCGCCAACCCGCTGCTGGCCACCGCGCTGGCCGTGCTGTTCGCCGAGCTCGCGCTCGTCGGCGGCACGGTGCTGTCGCTGGCCCCCGGGCTACCGGTGTCCGGCTACGTCGCCTCGATCGCGTTCCTGCTCTACATCGGGTGCCGGGGGGTCGGGCGGCTCCGCCGCCCGTGAGTGCTCACGAGCGCCGCAGGCGCCGCTGCCGGGCGATCTCCGCGAGGACGACGCCGCCGGCCACCGAGGCGTTCAGGCTCTCCACCGGGCCCGCCATCGGGATCGAGACGGTGAGGTCGCAGGTCTCGCGCACCAGGCGGGACAGGCCCTTGCCCTCCGAGCCGACGACGATCACGACCGGGTCGGTGGCGAGCTCGAACTCGTCGAGCGACACCGATCCCTCCGTGTCCAGCCCGGCGATCATCAGCCCGGCCGAGGCGTACTCCCGCAGGGTGCGGGTGAGGTTCGTGGCCCGGGCGACCGGCACGCGCGCCGCCGTGCCCGCCGACGTCCGCCACGCGACGGCCGTCATGCTCGCCGCCCGCCGCTGCGGGATGACGACGCCGTGCCCGCCGAACGCGCCGACCGAGCGCACGAGCGCGCCGAGGTTGCGCGGGTCGGTGACGCCGTCGAGGGCGACGATGAGGCCGGGCGCACCGCTGTCGGCGGCGATCTCCAGCAGCTCGTCGGGGTGGGCGTAGGCGTAGGGCGGGACGGTGAGCGCGATGCCCTGGTGCAGGGCGCCGCCGCTCATCCGGTCCAGGTCCGGCCGCGGCACCTCCATGATCGAGATGCCCATGTCGGCGGCCAGGTGCACCGCCTCGGCGATCCGCTCGTCGGTCGTCGCGCCGACCGCGACCTGCAGCGCCGTGGCCGGGACCCCGGCCCGCAGGCACTCGACGACGGGGTTGCGGCCGAGCACGGTCTCCGGGGTCTCGCCGTCGCCCGCGCGGCGCTTGTGGCCCGCCGTGCGCCCCGCCGCCTTCGCCTTCTCGGCACGGGCCGCCTGGCGCGCCGCGGGGTGCCCCGGCCGCATCTCCGCGGGCGGCGTCGGGCCCTTGCCCTTCAGCGCGCGGCGGCGCTGGCCGCCGGAGCCGACGACCGCGCCCTTCTTGGTGCCGTCCTTGCGCATCGCTCCGCGACGCTGGGAATTGCCGGCCATGACTGTGTTCTCAACCGTCCTTCAGTGACCAGGTGGAGCCGCCGGGGCCGTCCTCCACGGACACCCCGGCTGCGGTGAGGCGGTCACGCACCCCGTCGGCGGTGGCGAAGTCGCGCGCGGCGCGCGCCTCCTGGCGCTGCACGAGCAGGTTCTCGACGAGCGCGCCCAGCGCGCCGCGCGCGGCGTCGTCGGCCTGGCCGGTGAGCCAGCGCGGGTCGAGCGGGTCGAGCCCGAGCACGTCGGTCATCGCCCGGACCTCGCCCGCCGCCGTGCGGGCCGCCGCGTGGTCGCCGACGTCGAGCGCGGAGTTGCCGTGCTTGACCGCGACGTGCACGGCGGCGACGGCGCTCGGCGTGCCGAGGTCGTCGTCCAGCGCCGCGACGAACGCGGGGGGCAGGGCGCCCGGCTCGGGCGTGCCCAGCCGCTCACGCACGCGGTGCACGAACGACTCGATGCGCCGGTAGGCGGCCACCGCCTCCTGCAGCGCAGGCTCCGAGTACTCGATCATCGACCGGTAGTGCGGGGCGACCAGGTAGTAGCGCAGCTCGACACCGCGGGCGCGCTCGAGCAGGGCGTCGATCGCGAGCGTGTTGCCCAGCGACTTCGACATCTTCTCCCCGCCCATGGTGACCCAGGCGTTGTGCAGCCAGAACCGCGCGAACGGGTCGCCCGCGGCGTGGCTCTGGGCCTGCTCGTTCTCGTGGTGGGGGAAGACCAGGTCCAGACCGCCGCCGTGGATGTCGAACTCGGCGCCCAGGTACGTCGTCGCCATCGCGGAGCACTCGAGGTGCCAGCCGGGGCGGCCGCGGCCCCACGGGGTGGGCCAGGACGGCTCACCGGGCCGTGCGGCCTTCCACAGCGCGAAGTCGACCGGGTCGCGCTTGCCGGCCGCCTCCGTCTCGCCCTGCTCCACCTCGTCGAGCTTCTGCCCGGAGAGCGCGCCGTAGCCCGGCCACGAGCGCACGGCGAAGTAGACGTCGCCGTCCACGTCGTAGGCATGGCCCTTCTCGACCAGCCGCTCCATCAGCTCGACCATCTGCGGCACGTGGCCGGTGGCCCGCGGCTCGATCGACGGCGGGAGGCAGCCCAGGGCGTCGTAGGCGCGCTGGAACGCGCGCTCGTGCGTGGCGGCCCACTCCCACCACGGCCTGCCGTGCGCGGCGGCCTTGGCCAGGATCTTGTCGTCGATGTCGGTGACGTTGCGGACCAGCAGGACGTCGAGCCCGGAGCGGGCGAGCCAACGCCGGAGGACGTCGTAGTTCAGCCCGCTGCGGACGTGCCCGATGTGCGGCAGGCCCTGCACGGTGGCCCCGCAGACGTAGATCGACGCAGCCCCGGCGCGCACGGGAACGAAGTCCCGTTGCTCTCTGGTGGCGGTGTCGAACAGGCGCAGGCTCACACCGTCCAGGGTACGGACCACGATCGCCGCGCCGTCTAGCAGGGGAGTTCCGCTTCGTCCACGACGGCGCCCGGTGGGATCGGTCACCCTGGCGCCATGACCGACATCTACCCGCGCCTCGTCGTCGACGGGGCCGACGCCGCCCTGTCCTTCTACCGCACCGCGTTCCCCGCCGAGGTGACCGAACGGTTCACCGACGCCGGGGGCCGGGTCGTCCACGCCATGGTGGACGTCGGCGGGGCCCGCTTCGCGGTGAAGGACGCCGACGGCTACGACCCCGCTCCCGGCGACGGCGGCGTTCCGGTGATCATCGCGCTGTACGTCGACGACCCCGACGCCGTCGCGGCCCGGATGGAGGCGGGCGGCGCCCGAGTCGTCTTCCCGGTGGCCGACCAGCCCTACGGCGAGCGGGGCGGCCGGCTGGCCGACCCCTTCGGTCACCTGTGGATGGTGGCCCGCCAGACCGAGTCCCTCACGCCCGAGGAGATCCAGGCCCGCACCACGGCCATGGGCTGACCCCCCGCGAGTCGGGGCGTGGCGGTGCGCGAGTCGGGTCCTGGCGGTGCGCGAGTCGGGGTGTGGCGGTGCGCGAGTCGGGGTCCTGGAGTGCGCGAGTCG
>JAPLAT010000646.1 GCA_026393175.1 Pseudonocardiales bacterium | reverse complement strand
CCGCTGCGCGCCGCCGACGAGGGCGCCGCGGGCTCCCCGTTCGACCGCCAGCCCCCGCAGGACCTCACCGCCGAGCAGTCGGTGCTGGGCGGGATGCTGCTGAGCAAGGACGCCATCGCCGACGTCGTCGAGGTGCTGCGGCCCGACGACTTCTACAAGCCCGCGCACCAGACGGTCTACGACTGCATCCTCGACCTGTACGGCCGCGGCGAGCCCGCCGACGCCGTCACGGTCTCGGCCGAGCTCCAGCGCAAGGGCGACCTCATCCGCCTCGGCGGCGCGCCCTACCTGCACACGCTCATCGCCACGGTCCCCACCGCGGCCAACGCCGCCTACTACGCCGAGATCGTCGCCGAGAAGGCGATCCTGCGCCGCCTGGTCTCCGCGGGCACGCGGATCGTGCAGCTGGGCTACCACGGCGCCGACGGTGCCGACGTCGCCGACGTCGTCGACCGCGCGCAGGCCACCCTCTACGACGTCAGCGACCGCTCCACGAGCGAGGACTACGTCGCGCTGGAGGAGCTGCTCCAGCCCACGATGGACGAGATCGACGCCATCGGCTCGCGGGGCGGCGCGTCGGTCGGCGTGCCCACCGGGTTCACCGACCTCGACCAGGTCACCAACGGCATGCACCCCGGCCAGATGATCGTCGTGGCCGCGCGCCCCGGTCTGGGCAAGAGCACCCTGGGGCTCGACTTCGCGCGCTCGTGCTCCATCAAGCACGGCATGACCAGCGCCGTGTTCTCCCTGGAGATGAGCAAGTCCGAGATCGTCATGCGCCTGCTCTCGGCCGAGGCGCAGATCAAGCTGGCCGACATGCGCGCCGGCCGGATGAGCGACGAGGACTGGACGCGCATGGCCCGGCGGATGAGCGAGATCAGCGAGGCCCCGCTGTTCATCGACGACTCGCCGAACCTGACGCTCATGGAGATCCGGGCGAAGGCGCGGCGGCTCAAGCAGCGCCACGACCTGAAGCTGATCATCCTCGACTACCTGCAGCTCATGACGTCGGGCCGCAAGGTCGAGTCCCGCCAGCAGGAGGTCTCGGAGTTCTCCCGGCAGATCAAGCTGCTGGCCAAGGAGCTCGAGGTGCCGGTGGTGGCGATGAGCCAGCTCAACCGCGGTCCCGAGCAGCGCACCGACAAGCGGCCGATGCTGTCGGACCTGCGCGAGTCGGGCTCGATCGAGCAGGACGCCGACATGGTGATCCTGCTGCACCGCCCCGACGCCTTCGAGCGCGACGACCCCCGCGCAGGCGAGGCGGACCTCATCCTGGCCAAGCACCGCAACGGGCCCACCAGCACCATCACCGTCGCCCACCAGCTGCACTACAGCCGGTTCGCCGACCTCGCCCACGGCTGAGCGACGCCGGGCGCGCTCAGCCCCGGGCGTCGAGCAGCCGGTCGACCTGCTGGTCGGACAGTCCGCTCGCGCGCAGCCGCCGGACCGACTCGGTCAGCTCGTGGCGGGCCCGCTCGGCCTCGTCGAGGGCGCGCAGGACGGTCTGCGGCTCGGGCACCAGCACGGCCAGCAGGCGGTCGCGGGCCGCGCGGTCCGCGGCGTGCCGCCCGGCGGGGACCGCCGCGACCCCCGCCGGTGCAGCGACCGCCGTCGCCACCGAGCCCGGCGCGCCCGCCGTCGCGCCCGGCACGACCGCCGTCACCGCCGTGCCCGGGTCCGCGGTGCGGGCGATCGTGGTGCGCAGCGGGACCTCGCGGATCAGCAGCACCGACACGAGCGTGATGAGCGAGGCGACCGCGGCGATGCCGAACACCAGCGCGATCCCGTCGCCGTAGGCGGCGCGGACCGCCGCGGCCTGTGCCGGGGTGTCGCCCGCCAGGCCCTCCAGCCCGCTGGGCGTGCCGCTCAGGGCCGCCACGCGGTTGCTCAGCACCACGCCGAGCACCGTGACGCCCACGGTGCCGCCCATCGAGCGCAGGAAGGCCACGAGCGAGCTCGCGGCCCCCACGTCGCGCACGTCCACCGTGTTCTGCACGGCGAGGACGAGGTTCTGCATGGTCAGCCCGATGCCGAGGCCGAGCACGACGAGGAACGCCCCGATCCGGACGACGGGCGTGGTGTGGTCGATCGTGGCCAGCAGCCCCAGCCCGGCGGTGACGAGGACCCCGCCCGCGACGAGGTAGGGCTTCCACCGGCCGTACCGGCTGATCAGCTGGCCGGAGCCGGTGGAGGCGACGAGCAGCCCGCCGATGAGCGGCAGCGTGAGCAGGCCCGCGGTGGTGGGGTCGTAGGAGCGGGCGATCTGGAAGTACTGGCCGAGGAAGACCGTGCCGCCGAACATCACGACGCCGACGACGAGGCTCGCCACCACCGAGAGCACGACGGTGCGCTCGCGGAACAGCCACATCGGGATGATCGGCTCCGGCACCCGCAGCTCGACGACCACGGCCGCGACGAGCGCGAGGACGCCCAGCCCGGCCAGGGTCAGCGAGGTCGTGGAGCCCCAGGCGAACTGCTGCCCGGCCAGCGACACCCAGACGAGCAGCGCCGAGACGCCACCGGCGATGAGCGTGGCGCCGAGGTAGTCGAGCCGCACCTCGCGCGGCAGCGTCGGCACGTGCAGCGTCCGCTGCAGGACGACCAGCGCCGCGAGGCCGATGGGCACGCCGACGAAGAAGCACCAGCGCCAACCGAGCGCGGGCGTGCTGACGAGCAGGCCGCCGACGAGCGGTCCGGACACGGTGGCCGCGGCCAGCACCGCGCCGAGGTAGCCGGAGTACCGGCCGCGCTCGCGCGGCGGGATCAGGCTCGCGATGACGACCTGGGCGAGCGCCTGCAGCCCGCCCGCGCCCAGGCCCTGCACGGCCCGCCAGGCGATGAGCGTGCCCATCGACCCGGCCAGCCCGGCGCCGACCGACGCGATCACGAACACGACGATCGCGATCTGCACCAGCAGCTTCTTGCTGAACAGGTCGGCGAGCTTGCCCCAGATGGGGGTGGACGCGGTGGTCGTCAGCAGCGTGGCGGTGACGACCCAGGTGTAGCCGGTCTGGTCGCCCCGCAGGTCGGCGACGATGGTCGGCAGCGCGTTGGCCACGATGGTGCTGGACAGGATGGCGACGAACATCGCCAGCAGCAGGCCGGACAGGGCGGCGAGCACCTCGCGTCGGGTGCGCCGGACCTCGCCGGCGGGAGGCGCGGCGACGGCGGGGGCGGTCATGACGGGTCCTTCTCGGGGTGCGCGGGGACGGGGAGGTCGGGGAGCAGCGGCTCGGCGGCGCGGGCGTCGAACTCCGCGGCGAGCCCCGCCACGAAGCGCGCCACGGCCGGTACGTCGGCCGACGGGCTGCGGGCGACGGCGCCCCGGACGACGTCGCGCTTGAGGCGCGCGGCCCGGGCCAGCAGCTCCTCGCCCGCCGGGGTGAGGCGGACGAGGTGCGCCCGCCCGTCCGAGGGGTCCGGCCGGCGGCAGACGAGGCCGCGGAGCTGCAGCTCGGAGACCTGGCGGCTCACGACCGACTGGTCGACCCCGCGCCGCTCGGCGATCTCGCCGAGGCGGTGCTCGCCGTCGCGGAGGTGGCCGGCGAGCTGGAGCAGCGCCATCGTCGTGTGGTCGGGGAGCTGGCGTCCGGCGCTGCGCCAGGCCCGGACGAGCGCGGACAGCGCGTCGACCAGCTCGTCCACCACCGGGTCGCCGTCGACGGCGGGGGACGAAGTCGTGTGCATACGACAACTATATGCACGATGGTTGCGGCATGCAACCTGTCGTCCCTAGGGGGCCGGGCTTCCCTGCTCCGGCGGGGGGAGCGTCGCGGCGAGCCGCTCCAGCCCGTCGGCCAGCGCGCCGATCTCCTCGGTGGTCCAGCTCTCCAGCCGCTCCAGCCAGACCGCGTGCCGGGCCCGGGAGACCTCGTCGACGCGGCGGGCGCCGGTGTCGCTGAGCTCCAGCAGGAACGCCCGCCCGTCCTGCGGGTCCGGCCGCCGCTGCACGAGCCCCAGGGACAGCAGGGCGGTCACCTGCCGGCTCATCGTCGACTTGTCCAGGCCGAACTCGTCGGCCAGCTCGACCAGGCGCACCGGTGCCATCCGGCGGACGGCGAGCAGGACCGCGTACGCGCCGCCGTCGATGTCGGGGTGCACGGCCCCGGCGAGGGCCCGCAGCACGCTGCGGGAGCGCCGCAGCAGCATGCCGACCTCGTGTTCGAGGCGTTCGACCTGCGCGTCGTGATCGGGCCCGTGCACGGGGCGACCCTAGTGCGCCGGGCCGGCGGGCGGGCCCGCACCGTCGACGGGGCGGACCGAGGCGCGATGGCGCCGCGCCAGGTCCCGGTAGGTCCCGGGGTTGTTGTCGACCCACCAGCGCGCCGAGTCGCCCAGCGGGCCCTTCTCCCGGCCCGCCGGCCCGAGCACCAGCGTGCCGTCGGGCACCACCGTGCCGGGCGGGACGGTCGCGCCCGCCGCGACCAGGCAGCGGGCGCCGATGCGCGCGCCGTCCTGCACCGTCGCGCCGTTGCCGATCAGCGCCTCCGGGCCGATCACGCAGCCGTGCACCACGCACAGGTGCCCGACGGTGGCGCCCGCGCCGACCTCGGTGGGCGGGTCGTCGCCGCCGTGCAGCACCGAGCCGTCCTGCACGTTCGCCCCCTCCCGGACGAGGATCGGCCCGAAGTCCGCCCGCAGCACCGCGCCGTACCAGATCGAGGCGTGCGCCTCCACGCGCACGTCCCCGACCAGGGTGGCCGTCGGTGCCACGAACGCCTCGGGGTGCACGGTCGGGCTGAGCCCCTCGAACGAGAACAGCGGCATGCCGATCACCCTGCCGCACCCGTCCGGGTGGTCCGGACGGGGGCGGGCAACGGGGAGCGGCGGTGAACCGTCCTTCTGGTGTCCGGGGAGGTGGGCGTCGTGGTGGTCGCGCGCGGGAGTGGTGTCGTCGGGTCGGCCGTGGTGCCGGCCGTGGTGCTGGTGGGGCTGCTGGCGGTGCTGCTGGCCGGGGGGTGCGCCGCGCCGCCGTCCGAACCCCGGCCGACGCCGCCCGCGTCGGTCCCGCCCTCGTCCGCGCCGTCCTCCACCCCGCCGTCCGCCGCCGAGCGGGCGCTGCCCGTGTACTACGTCGTCGAGACCGCGGCCGGGCCGCGCCTGGCGCGCGAGTTCCACCGCGTCGCGGGCGACGACGACGGCAGCGACGCGGTGCGGGAGATGCTGGCCGCGCCCACCGGCACCGATCCCGACTACCGCTCGCCCTGGCCGGCGGGGACGGCCCTGCGCTCGCCGGTGCGGGCCGCGGACGGGGTGATCACCGTCGACCTCACCGGCGTCACGCCCGGGGCGCAGCTGGGCAGCGCCGGGGCCGTGGCCGCCGTCCAGCAGCTCGTGTACACGGTGCAGGGCGCGCTGCGCTCCACCGACCCGGTCGCGATCCTGCTCGACGGGCGGGCGGGCGAGGACCTGTTCGGCACGGTCTCCACGGCGGAGCCGGTGGCCCGCGCCGACCAGTACGCCACGCGCTCGCTCGTCCAGATCGACAGCCCGGCGCACGGTGCCGTGCTCGGGTCGCCGGTGGAGGTCCGCGGCGAGGCGGCGGTGTTCGAGGCGACGCTGCTCTGGGACGTCCTCCGCGACGGGGAGGTGATCCGCTCGGGCGTCACGAGCACGGCCGAGGGCCAGCGGTTCGCGCCGTTCTCCTTCACCCTCGACCTCCCACCCGGGGACTACGTCGTGCGGATCGCGGAGGACGACCCGTCCGGCGGCGAGGGCCGCCCGGTGCTCACCGACGACAAGGCGATCACGGTGCGCTGACCGCGGCCGGGATCCCGGCGCCGGTCAGGACGCGCTGGTCGGCACCGTCGGCGGGTCCGGCACCCGGTCCGGCGGGTGCAGCCCCAGGGACCGCAGCTCGAGCGCGGCCAGCCGCGTCATCGTCACGCGGTCGTCGCGCCGCCACGCCGCCGCCGGGTCGTGCGAGACCGCGAGCAGCCTGCGCACCGGGAGCCGGGCCATCGCGCGCAGGGCGAGCAGGTCCGAGTCGACGTCGCGCACGGCGCGGGCCGACGCGGCCGCCCGGATCCAGCGGATCCGCAGCAGCAGCCAGACCAGCACCACCGGCACCGTCCCGAGCAGGACGACGCCCCACGCCGCGCCGACGGCCGCGGTGGCGACGGTCTGCACGAGGTCGCGGCCCGCCGTCGACAGGGCGTCGCCCGCGGCGGTGCCGGTGCCCAGGGCGCGCGCCAGGTCCTCGCCCACGAACGGGACGCCGCTCGCGGTGCGGGCGGCGTCGTCGAACGCGCCGCTGACCGCGCCGCCCGCGTCGCCCAGGGTCCGCCCGGGGCCCTGCAGGGTGTCGATCAGCTCCTTCGCCGCCAGCGCGACCTGCACCACGAGGACGACCCAGCCGATCACGAGCAGGTCGGCGAGGATCTGGGCGATCGCGCGGGCGGGCCGCTCGGCATAGGGGCGCACGACGCCGGAGGGTAGCCCCGCCGCCCGCGGTCAGAGCAGGCCGAGCTTGGTGGCCGCGTACACCGCCTCGGCGCGGCGGCTGACCATGAGCTTGCGCATGAGGTTGCCGACGTGGAACTTCACCGTGGTCTCGGAGATGAACAGCTCGGCACCGATGGCCCGGTTCGACAGCCCGCGGGCGAGCAGCCGCAGCACGTCCAGCTCGCGCTCGGTGAGCCGTTCCCGGTCGGGCAGGCCGCCGGACAGCGACCGCACCATCGCCGAGGCGCTGCGGGCGTCGAAGGCGCTCTCGCCGCGGGAGACGGCCCGGATCGCGCGCACCAGCTCCGTCGTGTCGACGTCCTTCACGACGTACCCGCGCGCCCCGGCCTGCACCGACTCGACGACGAGCCGGTCCTCGGCGAACGTCGTGAGCACGAGGACGCCGAGCCCGGGGTGCGCCGCGCACAGCCGCCGGCAGACGTCGAGCCCGTCGGTCTGCGGGCCCGCGGTGAGCTTGAGGTCGAGCAGCACCACGTGCGGGCGGGACGCGGCCACGGCGGCGACGGCGTCGGCGGGGGTGCCGGCCTCGCCGACGACGCGCAGGTCGTCCTCGCGCTCCAGCACGGCCCGCAGGCCCTGCCGCATGATCGAGTGGTCGTCCACGAGCACGATCCGGACCGGCATCGGTCGGGCGCGTGGCGGGGCGTCGGTGCGGGCGGCCGTCATGGGGTGGTGCTCCTCTCGCCGGGCACGGGCACGTCGACCTGCACCTGCAGGCCGCCGAGCCGCGCGCGCCGGAACGTCAGGGACCCGCCCAGCTCGCGGGCGCGGGCCTGCATGTTGACCAGCCCCCGGTGCTCGCCGGACGGGGTCGCGGCCGCCGCGCGCAGGCTGCGCCGCACGCCCTCGGGGCTGCCGCAGCCGTCGTCGGAGACGGTCAGCCGGATCAGCCGCTCCTGGTAGGCCAGCCGCACCACGGCGCGGGAGGCGTCGGCGTGCACGGCGGTGTTGAACAGCGCCTCGCCCGCGATCCGGAACAGCGACTGCTCGCACTGCGACGGCAGCGGCACCGGATTGCCGCCGATCTTGACCTCGACCCGGAGCTCGTCGGGCATGTGCACCCCGGACAGCCTGCGCAGCATCGACGGCAGGTCCTCCGCGGCGCAGCCGTCGCTCTCGTTGAGCGCGTAGATCGCCGAGCGCAGCTGCTCGACGGCGCGGCGGGTGAGGTCCTTGGCCGTGTCGAGCCGGTCCCGCAGCTCGAGGTCCGTGATCTCCGAGCGCACCAGCTCGATGTGCATGCCGGCCGAGAGCGCGTACTGGGTGACGCTGTCGTGCAGCTCGCGGGCGATGCGGTGGCGCTCGACGTCGAGCACCTCGCGCTGGCGGGCCGCACCCAGCTCGGCCTGCGTGGCCACGAGCTCGTCGTTGCGCGTGCGCAGGTCCTCGGCGTGCCGCGTGGCCTGGGCGTAGAGGCGGGCGGAGTGGTCGTGCAGGGCGCAGTTCTGCAGCGCCGCCGCCGTCTGGCCGGCGAGGATGCGCAGCACCGAGTGGTCGGTGTCGTCGATCTCGCGCTCCTCGGGCGTCCACGCCACGAACCCGCCGACGACCTGGCCCTCCAGCCGCACCGGCACGTGCAGGTGCCTGCGGCCGGTCTCCGGGGAGTGCTCGCCGTCGGCGGTGCCGGCGCGGACGTGGGCGACGTGGGTGCGCACCCGCTCGGGCACGGTGGCGAGGTCGGGCCACTCGGCGCCGTCCGGCCCGCGCACCAGGTGGCGGGGCGCGGCGTCGGGCAGCGCGCCGTCGGCCAGCACGAACAGCACCCACTCCGCGGAGAGGTGGTCCGCCGCCGCCTCCACGACGGCCCGGACCAGCGCCTCGGACCCTTCCATCGTGCGCACCAGCGCCGCGGAGATCCGCTCCAGCGCGTGGATGACGCGGTGCAGCCGCATCGCCGACGTGCGGTACTCGGGGTAGTAGTGCGGCTTGCCCGACCGCAGCCCCGTCAGCGCCTCGAGGTCCGGTCGCGGGTGCGGCGTCCGCGTGCGCTTGGGCGGCCACGCGGCGGTGGTCACGGTGCCGGGGGGCGCGGGGTCACATCGCCGCCCGGAAGAGCCGGTCGATGTCCTCGACGGACGCGCCGCGCGGGTTCGTCGTCAGGCAGGCGTCGCCCAGCGTGAGCTGGGACAGGCGCGGGATGTCGTCGAGGGTGACGCCGAGCGCGCCCAGCCCCTTCGGCACGCCCACTTCGTCGCCGAGCTCGCGGACGGCCTCGGCCACCATCTCGACGGCGACGTCGGCCGGCACCCCGGCGACGTCGAGGCCCATGGCCTGCGCGATCGGCACGAACCGGCCCGGCTCGTCGGCGCCGTTGAACCGGATGACGTGCGGCAGCAGCACCCCGTTGACGACGCCGTGCGGCAGGTCGAGCATGCCGCCGACCTGGTGGCTCATCGCGTGGGTGGCGCCGAGGATCGCGTTGGTGAACGCCAGGCCGGCCTCCAGCGCCGCCTGGGCCATCAGCGAGCGCGCCCCCGCGTCGCGCGGGCGCTCCATGGTGCGCGCCAGGTTGCTGTTGACCAGCGAGATCGCCTGCAGCGCGTGGTGGTCGGTGAGCGGGCCGTGGGCCAGCGACACGAACGCCTCGATGCCGTGGGTGAGCGCGTCCAGGCCGGTGGCCGCGTTGAGCCATTCCGGCATGGTCACCAGCAGCCGCGGGTCGACCACCGACACGTCCGGGACCAGCGCCCGGCCCATGATCGTGATCTTGGTGTGCCGCTCGGTGTCGGTGACGATGCAGAACTGCGACACGTCCGCGCCGGTGCCCGACGTCGACGGCATCATGATCAGCGGCGGGATCGGGTGCTCGATGCGGTCGATGCCCTCGTAGTCGAGGATCCGCCCGCCGTTGGACGCGAGCAGGGCCACGCCCTTGGCCGCGTCGATCACCGAGCCGCCGCCGATGCCGAGGACGACGTCGGAGCCGGTCTCCGCGTAGCGCTGGTACCCGGCCTCGATCTCGTGGTCCTTGGGGTTGGGGGTCACCCCGGTCCAGATCTGCGGGCTGAGCCCGGCCAGGCGGAGCTGCCCGATCAGCTCGGCGGGCCAGCCGGCCTCCATCAGGCCGGCGTCGGTGACGACGAACGGCCGCCGCGCCCCCAGCCGGACCGCGGCGTGCGCGGCCTCGGCGAGCGAGTCCGGCCCGAACACGATCTCCGGCGCGTGGAACTTCGACAGCCGCAGCGGGGAGCGCTCGCCCGGGCCCTCGGGGGCACGTCGCGCCAGGAGCACCGAGTCACCGACCCGGCGCGCCTCTCCGACGAGGACCACGCTGCCCTCCTTCCCGACCGGCCACTCACCTCTGTGTCCGGTGTCGCACGAGGTTACCCCGACCGTCCGTGCCTGGGCAGCGGCGAACGGTCACCCGTGGCGGGGTTCGGGCCGGTCACAGCCCCGGCCGGAGGTATTCGCCCGGATCCGCCCTGTCCGATGGGACGGGTTTCAGCCGACGTGGATGGGCCCGTCGCGCTCCGCGAGCCGGACGCCGGCGCCGCCCCAGTGCTGGGCGATCATCTCCGCGGCGATCGACACGGCCGTCTCCTCGGGGGTGCGGGCCCCGAGGTCGAGCCCGATCGGGGAGCTCATCCGGGCGATCTCGGCGTCGGTCAGCCCGATCTCCTTGAGCCGCTGGATGCGGTCGTCGTGCGTGCGCCGGGAGCCCATCGCGCCGATGTAGGCGACCTCCGGCAGCCGCAGCGCCACCTCGAGCAGGGGCACGTCGAACTTCGGGTCGTGGGTGAGCACGCAGAGCGCCGTGCGCTTGTCGATGCGCCCGGCCGCGGCCTCGGCGGCGAGGTAGCGGTGCGGCCACTCGACGACCACCTCGTTCGCGCCGGGGAACCGGGACGCGGTGGCGAACACCGGGCGCGCGTCGCAGACGGTGACCCGGAAGCCCAGGAAGCTGCCCATCCGCGCGACGGCGGCGGCGAAGTCGATGGCCCCGAACACGATCATGCGGGGCGGCGGGGCGAACGACTCGACGAACACGTCGAGGCCCTCGCCGCGGCGCTGGCCGTCGACGCCGTAGTGCACGATCGCGTTCCGGCCGGCGTCGAGCAGGCCGCGCGCGTCGTCGCGGACCGCGTCGTCGAGCCGCTCGGACCCGGTGGTGCCGTCCACCCGGTCGGCCCAGACGACGAGCCGCCTGCCCAGCCGGTCGTGCGGCCCGGACACCACGGTGGCCACCGCGACCGGGGTCTCGTCGCGGATCGCCTGGGCGACCGCGCCGAGCTGCTCGTAGGTCTGCGGGTCGACCTTCTCCACGAAGATGTCGATGATGCCGCCGCAGGTCAGGCCCACGGTGAAGGCGTCCTCGTCGGACACGCCGTAGCGCTGGAACACGGGGCGGCCGTCGGTCAGCACCTGCTGGCCCAGCTCGTACACCGCGCCCTCGACGCAGCCGCCGGACACGCTGCCCACCGCCTCGCCGTCGGGCCCGACGAGCATGGAGGCGCCGGGCTGGCGCGGGGCCGAGCTGTAGGTCCCGACGACCGTGGCGAGCGCGGCGGTCTCGCCGTTCTTCCACCAGCTCTCGAGCCGGTCCATCACGTCACGCATGGTTCGAACCTCCCCGCCGGCCGTGCCGGCTGCCGTCCCCCAGACGCACCACGTCGAGCAACTCCTCCAGGGTCGCCAGGCTGTGCCCGGCGAGCAGATTGTCCAAGTAGGGGAGCGCGGCGACTATTCCGCCCTGCACCGGGGCGTAGCCGGCCTTGCCCGCGTGCGGGTTGACCCAGACGATCCGGTGGGCGAGCCGGTGCAGCCGCGACATCTGGGTGGCGAGGAGGTCGGTCTCGCCGCGCTCCCAGCCGTCGGAGAAGACCACGACGACCGCCCGGCGGGCCGCGCCGCGCTGCCCCCACCGGTCGACGAACGCGCGCAGCACCTCGCCCAGCCGGGTACCGCCGGACCAGTCGGGGATGGCCCGGCCCGCGGCGGCGAGGGCCCGGTCCGGGTCGCGCATGCGCAGCTCGCGGGTGATGCGGGTGAGCCGCGTGCCGAGCGTGAACGCCTCCACCGCGCCCGGCGCGCGGCGCACCACGACGTGGGCGAAGCGCAGCAGCGCGTCGGCGTAGGGCTCCATCGACCCGGAGACGTCCACGAGCAGGACGAGCCGGCGCGGCCGCGACGAGGAGTCGCGGCGGAGCAGGTCGCGCAGCTCGCCCTGGTTGCGCAGCGCCGAGCGCAGGGTGCGGCCGGGGTCGGGACGGCCGTGCCGGGAGGGGCGCAGCCGGCGCGAGGTGCGCCGCGGCAGCTCCGGGCGGAGCAGCGACAGCAGCCTGCGCAGGTGCTCGCGCTCGGCGGGGGAGAGCTCGGCGAGGTCGCGGTTGCGCAGGACCTCGTCGCCGCTGGCGTGCGCGTGCACCATCGGCGGCGGGCCGTCGTCGTCCTCGTCCTCGCGGGAGCGGTCCTGGGTGGCCGGGGTCAGGGCGGCCAGCCGCGGCGGGGGCGGCTTGCGCTCGTCCACGACGCGGGTGCGCCCGCCGGTGGCCGGGCTGAACCAGGCCTCGAACGCCTGGTCGTAGCGTGGCAGGTCGTCGGGGTCCGAGCACAGCGTCAGCCGGCCCGCCCAGTAGGTCTGCATCCGGCTGGTGACGTCGAGGGAGTCCAGCGCCTCCATGAACGCGGCGACGCGGTCGGTGGTGACCGCCATGCCGGCACCGCGCAGCACGGCGGTGAACCCGACCAGCCCGGGGATGGGGTCGTCGGTGGCCCCGGTGCCGCCGGCGGCCGGGGCGCCGGGAGCCTGGGCGCCGGTGGTCATGAGGCCAGCAGGGCGTCCAGCTGCTTGCGGGCGCGGTCGGCGTCCTCGCGGTACTTCAGCACCGCCCCCAGGGTGGCGGCGGCGCTGTCGACGTCGAGGTGCCGGGCGCCGACCAGCTGCAGGGCGCGCGCCCAGTCGATGGTCTCCGCGACACCGGGCGGCTTGAGCAGGTCGGCCTGGCGCAGCGCGCGGACCGCGCCGGCGACCTGCGCAGCGAGCCGCTCGGGGATGCCGGGCAGGCGCGAGTGCAGGATCTCGATCTCGCGCTGCAGGTCCGGGTGGTCGAGCCAGAGGTAGAGGCAGCGGCGCTTGAGCGCGTCGTGCACCTCGCGGGTGCGGTTGGAGGTCAGCACCACCATCGGCGGCGTCGCGGCCCGGACCTCGCCGAGCTCGGGGATCGTGACGGCATGCTCGGTGAGCACCTCCAGGAGGAAGGCCTCGAACTCGTCGTCGGCGCGGTCGACCTCGTCGATGAGCAGCACGCTCGGCGTGGTCTTCAGCGCCTCGAGGATCGGGCGGGCGAGCAGGAAGCGCTCGTCGTAGAGGGAGGCCTCGACGGCCTCGGCGTCCAGGCGGTCCTGGCCCGCCGTGGCCTCGAGCGCGCGCAGGTGCAGCAGCTGGCGCGGGAAGTCCCAGTCGTAGAGCGCCTGGGAGGCGTCGATGCCGTCGTGGCACTGGAGGCGGATGAGCTTGGCGCCGAGCACCTGGGCGAGCGCCTGGGCGAGCGCGGTCTTGCCCGTGCCGGGCTCCCCCTCGCAGAACAGCGGGCGGTTCATCCGCAACGCGAGGAACGCGGCGGTGGCGAGTCCGTCGTCGGCCAGATAGCCCGTGCTGCGGAGTGCGGCGGCGAGCGCGGCGGGAGATTCCGCGGGGCCGGCGGGGCGATCGTTCACACCCGCCAGCATGACGGACCGCGCCCCGCCGAGCCACTGCGGGCCGCGTGCCGGGCCAGCGGACGGTGACGACGGGGCCACCGTGCGTCCACCAACCGGTGTGACGCAATCGGTAATACTTCCGTTTTGGAGATGAATTCTCGGGCGTGATCGTGCCGTGATGACAGGCCGATGACCTGGCGATTCGACGGTATCGCACAGGTCGGCACGCCGTTACCGTGACGATGGTCACGTACGGGAGATTTGCGTTTCCGCAGGTCCGGGCTCGTAGCGTTCTCGGTCGGCCGTTCCGACCGGAGCGGTTGCAGTGCCCCCGGAGCCGTCGCGCCGCACCCCGTCCTGCGGCTCCGGACCGTCGAGATGAATGGCAGGACGGGGCTTTCCGAGATATTCGGGAAATGGTGCGCAAAGGAGTTCCAACAGATGTCTGCATCCTCCAAGGGTCGAAGTCTCCTGCGGCTGGCCGTCGCCGGCGCAGTGGTCGTGGGCACCCCCGTCGCCCTCGCCGGCACCGCCAACGCCGCCCCGGACTCGGTCTGGGACCAGCTCGCCCAGTGCGAGAGCGGCGGCCGCTGGGACATCAACACCGGGAACGGCTACTACGGTGGCCTGCAGTTCAGCCCCACGACCTGGCGGGCCTTCGGCGGCAGCGGCATGCCGCACCAGGCCAGCCGCTCCGAGCAGATCGCCGTCGCCGAGCGCACCCTCGCGGCCCAGGGCTGGAACGCCTGGCCGTCGTGCTCGCGCAAGATGGGTCTGCGCGGCTACGAGGCGGAGCCCGGACGCGTGCGCGCCTCCGCGCCGGCCGAGGCCGCCCCCGCCCCCGCCTCCTCGGGCGGCGGCAACTACACCGTGCGGTCCGGCGACACCCTGTCGAAGATCGCCGCCGCGAACGGCACCACCTGGCAGCAGCTGTGGGAGGCCAACCGCGGCACGCTCTCCAACCCCAACGTGCTGCGGGTCGGCCAGACGCTCAACGTCTGACCCGGCGGGCGCGACGGGCGGGCACCCCACCCGACCCGTCGCGCCGCAGGTCAGGTCGAGTTCACCCACTCGTCCGTACCGTCGGCGAAGGCCTGGTGCTTCCACACCGGCAGCAGCCGCTTGATCTCCTCCACCAGCTCGGCGCAGGTCTCGAACGCCTCGCGCCGGTGGTCGGCGGCGACGGCACAGGCCAGCGCCACGTCCCCGATCCCCAACCGGCCCACGCGGTGGCTCACCGCCACCGCCCGCACCCCCGTCGCCCGGGCCGCGACGTCCGCCGCGACCTGGGCGACGACGCCCGCGGCCGACGGGTGCGCGCTGTACTCCAGGCCGCGCACGGAGCGGCCGCCGTCGTGGTCGCGCACCACGCCGGCGAACGTCACGACGGCACCGGCTGCGGCGTGGTCGACCAGGGCTGCGTGCTCGGCGACGTCGAGCGGCTCCTCGCCGACATGGGCCCGCAACACCTCGGCGGCGGTCATCGGTGATCCCCTCCCTGCAACTGGTCCACGGCGTGGTCGAGCACCCCGGCGAGCACGCCGAGGCCGTCCTTGACTCCCCCTGGCGATCCGGGGAGGTTCACGACGAGCGTCCGGCCCACGACGCCCGCCAGACCCCGCGACAGCACCGCCGTCGGCACGGTCGGGGCGCCCGCGGCGCGGATCGCGTCGGCCAGCCCCGGCACCTCGTAGTCGAGCAGGCCGCGCGTCACCTCGGGGGTGGCGTCGGTGGGGGAGATGCCGGTGCCGCCGGTGGTGACGACCACGTGCGCGCCGTCCGCGACGGCCGCGCGGATGGCGTCGCCGACCGGCTCCCCGTCGGGGACGACGGCGGCGTCGGGCGTGGAGTAACCGCGCTCGCGCAGCCAGGCGACGATGAGCGGGCCGCCGCGGTCGGCGTAGACCCCGGCCGAGGCCCGGTTGGACGCGGTGACGACCCGGGCGACCCTCACGACCGCTCCTCCGGCTCGACGTCCTCTCGCTCCGCGTCCGACGGCCGGGTCCAGGTGCCGGTCTTGCCGCCGTCCTTGCGCTCGACCCGCACGGCGTCGAGCACCGCAGCCGGGTCCACGGCCTTGATCATGTCGTGCAGGGTCAGCCCGGCCACCGCGACCGCGGTCAGCGCCTCCATCTCCACCCCGGTGCGGTCGGTGGTGCGGACCGTCGCGCGGATGCGGACCTCCGCGCCCTCGGCCGCCAGGTCGAGCGTGACCCCGGAGAGCGCGATCGGGTGGCACAGCGGCACGAGGTCCGGGGTGCGCTTCGCGCCCATGATCCCGGCGATCCGGGCGGTGGCGAGCGCGTCGCCCTTCGGCAGCCCGTCGCGGCGCAGCAGCTCCACCACCTCGGCGGTGGTGTGCACCACCCCGGTGGCCACCGCCGTGCGGGCGGTGGCCTCCTTCCCCGTCACGTCCACCATGCGCGCGGCACCGGCGCCGTCCACGTGCGTCAACTCCACGACGCAGACCCTACGGCGTCGCCCCCGGGCCCTCGACGGGGTGACCTGCCTCACGCCGGGGCAACCCGTGACCCGTTCGGCATCGTCGTGACACACCGTCGTGACCTGCCGCGACGTCACCCGTTGGGGCCGAACGGGGGAACCGGGCTCCCAGGTCCTCTCAGCTCCGGCGGGTTTGCGCGGCGCCGATCCGTACGTAGCGTGCTGGACGGCCACGCGGAAGCTCCCCGTCCGGGTGGTCCCGAGGCCGCAGCGCTCCCCCTGTCCGGCGGCCCCGGACCCCTCCCCGTCGCCTCACGAGACGTCGCGCGGGACAGGGCGGACCGGCGGTTCCCCAGACCGCGCGGAGGTCCGCAGGCGCAGCGCAGGAGCCGTCCATGGCGCGTTACCGCGGCCGTCACCGTGCCCCCTCCCCCTTCGACGGCGCAGGCCGGGCCCTCGCCCGCACCGCGCTGGTCGGCGCCGTCGCCGGGGCACCCCTCGTCGTCGCCCCCGCCGCGTTCGCGGCGTCGGACTCCACCTGGGACCGCCTCGCCGAGTGCGAGAGCGGTGGCCGGTGGGACGTGAACACGGGCAACGGCTACTTCGGTGGCCTGCAGTTCTCCCCGTCCACCTGGCGGGCGTTCGGCGGCGGCGAGTTCGCCCCCAGCGCGCACCAGGCCAGCCGCGCCCAGCAGATCGTCGTGGCCGAGCGGACGCTCGCCGAGCAGGGCTGGGGCGCCTGGCCCGCCTGCTCGCGCCGGCTCGGGCTGACCGAGGGCGCGACCCCGCGGGAGGCCCCGGCACCCGCGCAGCCCGTCCGGCTCACGGCGCCGGTCACGAACGGCGACTACGTCGTGCGGGCCGGCGACACGCTCAGCCGGATCGCCGCGGCGCAGGGCGTCGAGGGCGGGTGGCAGGCGATCGTGGCGAAGAACCCCGCGCTCGCCGCGAACCCGAACCTGATCGTGGAGGGCCAGCGGCTCACGCTCTGAGCCCGGCGGTGAACCGGGCCAGCGCCTCGGGGGTGTCGACGTCGTCGGGCACGGCGACGTCGGCGCACTCCACCAGCGTGACGGCCGGGTTGTCGCGCAGGTAGGCCCGCGCGCCCGCGTCGCCCGCGGCGGTGCCGAGCACGCCCGTCCAGTGGTCGCGGCCGAGCAGCACCGGGTGGGCGGGGCGGCCGTCGTAGGCGGCCCGGCGCAGCGTGGCGCCGGTGGCGCCGCCGTCGAGCAGCCGGGCCACCGCAGCCGCGGTGACGCCCGGCAGGTCGACGAGGTGCACCAGCGCGGCCGTGTCGTCGAGCGCGGCGAGCCCGGCGCGCAGCGAGGCACCCATGCCCTCGGCCCAGTCCGGGGCCTCCACGACCCGCACGTCGGCGGGCAGCGCCGCACGCACGTCGCCCGCCGCGGCGCCCACGACGACGACCAGCGGCGCGCACCCGCCGTCGGCGAGCACCCGCAGGGCCCGGCGGACCAGCGGCTCGCCGTCGATCTCGACGAGGGCCTTGGGGCGACCCATCCGCCGCCCGGCGCCCGCGGCCAGGAGCAGCCCGGTGGCTATCGGTTGATCTCCGTGACGGGGTGCACGTACGGGACCTCGGGGAGCGGGAACTCGAGGTCGCCGAAGGGGGAGAGGGATCCCTGCACCGGGCTGGCGAGCTCGCTGACGGGGTGCTCGCCCTCGGGCAGCTCCGGCCAGCTCGGGTCGATGCGGCCCTTCGGGGCGGACTTGGCCACGGGTTCCTCCAGATCGTCGCGGTCACGACGAGTATCCCGCACCGGACGCCGGAGTCGAGCGCCGACTACCGTGGTGGGGATGACCACGCCGTTGGTCGACTGGCTGCGCGCCCAGGACGACGACACCCTCGCCCGGCTCCTGCGGCTGCGCCCCGACCTCGCCGTGCCCCCGCCGGGGGACCTGACCGTGCTCGCCACCCGGGCCGCCGTGCGCGCCTCGGTGCACCGTGCCTGTGACGACCTCGACACCGTCACGCTCGCGGTGCTGGAGGCCCTCGTGGTCGCCGACGCCGACACCGCCCCCGCGCCCCGCGCGGAGGTGGCCCGGCTGCTCGGCCCGGACGTGCCCGCCGCCGTGCTCGACCGGGCGCTGGACGCCCTGCGGGCCCGCGCGATCGCCTGGGGCGACGGGGACGTGTCCGTCGTCCCGGCCGCCCGCGACGTCGTGCCGCGCTTCCCCGGTGGGCTCGGCCGCGCGGCCACCGGCCCGGCCGGGTCGTCGGCGCTGCCCGAGCTCCTCGCCGCCGTGGACGACGAGGAGCGCCGCGTGCTCGACGCGCTGGCGGCGGGCCCGCCCATCGGGCGCTCCCGGGCCGGGAGCGACCCGGCCAGCCCCGTCGGGCGGCTGCTGGCCAGGGGGCTGCTGCTGCGGGTGGACGCGGAGACCGTCGAGCTGCCGCGGCAGGTCGGGCTCGCCCTGCGCGGGGACCGGCCGCTCGGCTCCGTCGCCGTCACCGCGCCCGACATCGGCGCCCGCGACAGGGGGGCCGCCGTCGTCGACGCGACGGCGGCGGGGGCCGCGCTGGCCGTGCTGCGGCAGGTCGAGCTGCTCATCGCCTTCTGGGGCCGCACCCCGCCGCCGGTCCTGCGCTCGGGCGGGCTGGGCGTGCGCGAGCTGCGGCGCGCCGCGAAGGAGATGGACGTCGACGAGGCGGTGGCCGCGCTGCTCGTCGAGATCGTGGTGGCCGCGGACCTGGTGGGGGAGAGCGACGGGGTGGCGCCCGACTGGGTGCCCACGACCGCGGCCGACGTGTGGACGGCGGGCGGCCCGGAGCTGCGCTGGTCGCTGCTGGCCCGGACCTGGCTGGCCCTGCCCCGGCTCCCCGGCATGGTGGGCCGGCGCGACGACGCGGGCCGCCCGATCACCGCGCTGTCCGACGGCGCACGCCGCCCGCTCGCGCCCCGCGACCGGCGCCGCGTGCTCGCCGGGCTCGCCGAGCTGCCCCCCGGCACCGCGCCCGGCTCGCCGGAGCGGCTGGCCGACCAGCTGTCCTGGCTGGCCCCGCGCCGCGGCGGGCGGCTGCGCGACGAGACGGTCACGTGGACCGTCGCCGAGGCCACCGCGCTGGGCGTCGTCGCCCTGGACGCGATCTCCGCCCCGGGACGGGCCCTGCTGGAGGACCCGGACCGGATCGTCGCCGCCCTGCGCGCGGTGCTCCCCGACCCCGTCGACCACGTGCTGCTGCAGGCCGACCTCACCGCCGTCGCCCCCGGGCCGCTGGAGGCCGGGCTGGCCCGCGAGCTGGACCTCATGGCCGAGGTCGAGTCCGCGGGCGGCGCGACGGTCTACCGCTTCACCGAGGCCACCGTCCGCCGCGCGCTCGACGCCGGGCGCAGCGCCGCCGACCTGCACGCCCTGCTCGCCCACCGCTCCGCGACCCCGGTGCCGCAGGGCCTGACCTACCTCGTCGACGACGTCGCCCGCCGGCACGGCCGGCTGCGCGGCGGGGCGGCCGCGGCGTTCCTGCGCTCCGACGACGAGGTGCTGATCTCCGAGGTGCTCGCCCACCCGGACGCGGTCGGCCTCGAGCTGCGGCGGATCGCCCCGACCGTGGTGGTGAGCCCGCTGCCGCTCGTGGAGCTGCTGGACGCGCTGCGCCGGGCCGGGTTCAGCCCGGCCGCGGAGGACCCGGCGGGTGCCGTGCTCGACCTCGTGGACCGCGGCAGGCGCACCGCGCCTGCCCGCCGCGCGCCCGAGCGCGGCCTGCCGCCGGAGCCCGACACCGCGCAGCTCGCGGCGCTCGTGGCCCGGATGCGGGCCGGTGACGCGCTCACGGCGGTGCGCCGGGGCGCCACCGGGGGCCGGGCGGGCACGCTCGACGTGCTGCGCACCGCGGCCGAGCGCCACCTCACGGTGTGGCTCGGCTTCGTCGACGGCCACGGCGTGGCGGGCGAGCGCGTGCTGCAGCCGACGCTGGTGGGCGGCGGCGTCGTCGAGGGCCGCGACGCCGCGGACGGCGGGCTGCACCGCGTGCCCCTGCACCGGATCACCTCGATCGCGCTCGTCGAGGAGTAGCGGGCGGCTCAGGCGCGCGCGGCCATCCGGTACTGCATCGCGTGCTCCACCAGCGCGATGAGCGTGCGCTTGGTCGACTCCCGGTTGCGGGCGTCGCAGCTGACGATCGGGATCGCCGAGTCGATCGACATGGCCTCGCGGACGTCCTCGACGCGGTGCTGGAGGCGCCCGTCGAAGCAGTTGAGGCCCACGATGTAGGGCAGGCCCCGGTCCTCGAAGAAGTCGATCGCCGCGAACGAGTCGGCGAGGCGCCGCGTGTCGACCAGCACGACGGCACCGATCGCGCCGCGGACCAGGTCGTCCCACATGAACCAGAACCGGTGCTGCCCGGGCGTGCCGAACAGGTACAGGATCAGCTCGGAGTCCAACGAGACGCGGCCGAAGTCCATGGCCACGGTGGTGGTGGACTTGTTCGGGGTGGCCGACAGGTCGTCGTGCCCGGCGCTGGCCTCGGTCATCACGGCCTCGGTGGTCAGCGGCACGATCTCGGAGACCGACCCCACGAAGGTGGTCTTGCCGACGCCGAAGCCACCGGCCACCACGATCTTGGCGGAGATGGTGGCCGCCGTGGCGATCGCCTGCGGCCCCGTACTCCTGCTAGAGCCGACGGAGTCCACTCAACACCCTTTCCATCAGTGCGAGGTCCGGCACGTTGCCGGCACTGCTCGCGGTCTGGTGCACGGTGACGACACCGAGCCCCGCCATGTCACCCAGGAGCACCCGGGCGACACCCAGCGGCAGGGAGAGCAGGGCGGCCACCTCGGCCACCGAGCGGGTCTGCTCGCACAGCTCCGCGACGGAGCGGTGCTCCATCTGCAGGAGTCCCATCTGGTCACGGCCCCGCTGGCTGGTCGAGACGAGTGCCTCGATCGCCAGGTCGAGCCCGGACTTCGTGCGTCCCCTCGTCCACGCGTAGGGCCGCACGGCCGACGCCCCCGTGCCGGACCCGAACTGCTCGGCGACCGGCGGCATGTCGATCGGCCCGGTCATCGAGACCGACGGCTCCGGTGCGGGGCGCGGCGGTGCCGGGGGGACCGGGGCGGGCATCGCCTGCCGCGGCTCCTCGACACCGGTGTCCTCGTCCCGCCGACGGCCCCACCGGCGACGGCGCGCGGGGCGTGCGCTGTCGAAGCTGAAGCCGTTCATCACGTCGGCGAAGGTCGGCTCCGAGGGTTGCCGGCGCTCGTCGTCGGGACCGGAGGTCATCGGACTTCACCTGCCTTCTACTGCCGGGCGTGGGGGGACGGGGGGTGGGTCAGGCTCCGAAGGAGCCCTGCAGCTCGGCCCGCAGCTCGGGCGTGAGCAGCTGGCCGACGCGGTCGACCAGCAGGGTCATCTCGTAGCCGATCAGGCCGATGTCGCAGCTCGGCGAGGCCAGCACGGCCAGGCAGGAGCCGTCGCTGATGGACATGAGCAGCACGATGCCGCGGTCCATCTCGACGACGGTCTGCACGACGCCACCGGCGTCGAAGCAGCGCGCCGCACCCTGGGTGAGGCTGACCAGCCCGGACGCCACGGCGGCGAGCTGGTCGGCGCGGTCGCGCGGCAGCCGGTCGGAGCTGGTGAGCAGGAGCCCGTCCGCGGAGACGACGATGGCGTGGGCCACACCGGGGACGCGCTCGGCGAAGTTCGTGACCAGCCATCCGAACCGGCTCGGCTGGGTCTGTGACGCTGTCACGTTCTCTCCTCGTCGTGGTTGCCGCCCGCAGAAGCGGGCTCGGTGGCACCGTTGCTCCGCGGCTCGTCACCGCGGTATCTCGTCTCGCGCCCCTGGCGGACGCCCTGCTGGTAGCTCGCGAGCCGGCCGCGCACGCTCTCCGCGCTGCGCGCGGGGGAGACGGGCGGGGCCAGCACGGCAGATCCTGCACTGCCCGGGACGAGGCGTGCACGCGGGCGGCGCTTGGGCAGCCCCGCCGCGGTCAGCTCGTCGGGCCGGTCGGCCGCCGGCGCGGCCTTGTCGGCCGCCCGCCAGCCCTCGTCGGCGGCGCTCGCGAAGGCGTTGGCCTCGACCGGCGCCTCCGCCGGGAGCCC
>JAPLAT010000487.1 GCA_026393175.1 Pseudonocardiales bacterium | reverse complement strand
CGGGGCGACGAGCGGCACCCCCACCGCCCGCAGCGGGGCCGCGAAGGCCCGCCGCACGAAGTCGGCGTCCGACCCGGAGCCGGGCAGCACGACCGCCGCGCGGGGCGGGCCGCCCACCGCGCCCGGTGGCCGTTCGGCGCACCCGTGCGGTCGCGCGGCTCCGGCGCGGGCGGGGCGCCCGTCCGGACGCATCGGGGCAGGTTTCCGGCGAGTTACGCTGATGACGATAAACGCCCGGACCGAGGGGAACCCATGGCACGCACCGACGGTGGCGCCTTCCGCCGGATGCTCCAGCGCCTCACCAGCGACGCCGACACCCTCGACGCCGCGGATCTCACGGAGGACGCCGAGCGGTCCGGGGCGCAGCGCGCCGCGGAGTGCACCAGCGGCCACCCCGTCGAGGTCCTCGGTAGGCTCCGCTCCGTGGAGTTCTGTCCCCAGGACGCGGAGGCGTCCCTGGAGGCCGAGCTGTTCGACGGCAGCGAGGGCGTCACCCTGATCTGGCTGGGCCGCCGCCGCATCCCGGGCATCGAGCCCGGTCGCACGCTGCGCGTCAAGGGCCGCCTCGCCGTCCGCGACGGGCGCAAGGTTCTCTACAACCCGTTCTACGAGATCTGCTCGGCAGAGGAGAAGCGCACGTCGTGACGGACGAGAACGCCGCCCCACCCACCACCGGGCGCCCCGAGCGGGCCTACCCCACCCTGATGGAACAGATGGGCGGCGTCACCGGCATCGTCGCGTCCACGATCCCGGTGGTCGTGTTCGTCGTCGCCAACGTCGTGTCGTCGCTGCAGCCCGCGCTGATCGCGGCGGTCACGGCGGGCGTGCTCGTCTTCGGCTACCGCGTGCTGCGCCGCCAGCCGCTGCAGCCGGCGGTGTCCGGGCTCCTCGGCGTCGGCGTCGCCGCGTTCATCGCCGCCCGCACCGGCGAGGCCCGCGGCTTCTACCTGCCGGGGCTGCTCACCAGCGCCGCGTTCGGCCTCGCCTTCCTGGTGTCGGTGCTCGTGCGGTGGCCGCTCGCGGGCGTCGTCTGGCACGGCATCAACGGCCACGGCCAGGGCTGGCGCCAGAACCCGCGGCTGCTGCGCGCCTACACCTGGGCCAGCCTGCTGTGGACGGCCGTGTTCGCCTCCCGCGTCGTCCTGCAGGGGCTGCTGTACTACCGCAACGAGGAGACCTGGCTCGGCGTCGCTCGGCTCGTCATGGGCTACCCGCTGGTCGGGGTGGCGCTGCTCGGCACGGTCTGGGCGGTGCGCCGCGCCCAGCGCGACCCGGCCGGGGCGCCGCAGGGCCGCTAGCCGTCAGCTCCCCAGGGCCGCCCGGATCTCCTCCTCGACGGCGGACGTCGCCACGAACAGCAGCTCGTCGCCGGGCTCCATGCCGTCGTCGCCCTGCGGCACGATCACGCGCCCGCCACGCAGGATCACGACCAGCGCCGAGTCGACGGGCAGCCGCAGCGACCGCACGGGGCGGCCGGCGAGCGGGGTGTCCGGGGGCAGGGTGACCTCGACGAGGTTGGCCTGGCCCTGCCGGAACGTCAGCAGCCGCACGAGGTCGCCGACCGCGACGGCCTCCTCCACCAGCGCCGCGAGCAGCCGCGGGGTGGACACGGCCACGTCGACGCCCCAGTTCGAGGAGAACAGCCACTCGTTGCGCGGGTCGTTCACCCGGGCGACGACGCGCCGCACCGCGAACTCGGTCTTGGCCAGCAGCGACACCACGAGGTTGACCTTGTCGTCACCGGTGGCGGCGATGACGACGTCGCAGCTCTCGATGTCGGCGTCCTCCAGGGAGGACAGCTCGCAGGCGTCCGCGTGCACCCACTCCGCGGACTCGACGGCCTCGGGCTCGATCTGGCTCAGCTCACGCTCGATGAGCATGACCTGGTGATCCTTCTCCAGCAGCTCCAGGGCGATGGACCGGCCGACGGCCCCGGCCCCGGCGATGGCGACGCGCATCTGCTCAGCTCTCCTGCGGGGGAGCGGCCGCGGCCGCCGTGACGTCGCTGACGGTGCCCGACACGGCGGCCACGTAGACGGTGTCCTCGGCCTGCACGACCGTGTCGGGCTTCGGCAGCACCCCGGTGCCGAACCGGACCACGAAGGCGACGCGGCTGCCGGTGGCCGCCTCCAGCTCGGTGAGCGGGTGGCCCACCCAGTCCTCGTGGACGGGCAGCGGGAGGATCGCGACGGTGCCCGAGGGCTCCCGCCAGGCCGAGGCGACCCCGTCGGGCAGGATCATCCGCATCAGCCGGTCGGTGCTCCACGGCACGGTGGCGACGGTCGGGATGCCCAGGCGCTCGTACACCGCGGCACGCTTCTCGTCGTAGATGCGCGCGACGACCCGCTCCACGCCGAAGCTCTCCCGGGCCACCCGCGCGGCGATGATGTTGGAGTTGTCGCCGCTGGACACCGCGGCGAACGCCTGGGCGCGCTCGACGCCCGCCTCCACGAGCACCTCGCGGTGGAAGCCCTGCCCGACGACCTGGCGGCCGCGGAAATCGGGGCCCAGCCTGCGGAAGGCCTGCGGGCTGCGGTCGATGACGGCCACCTCGTGACCGAGCCGCTCCAGCCCGGCCACCAGCGACGACCCGACGCGGCCGCACCCCATGATCACCACGTACACAGAGGACCTCCTGCGATCGGCGGAACGCTATCGCGCCGCGCGCACGGCGGCCGGGTCCGGGGCATACGCTCTGCGACGTGTCCACGCTCGCCACCGCGGTGAAGCGCATCCTGGTCGGGCGGCCGCAGCGCAGCGATCGACTCAGCCACACGCTCCTGCCCAAGCGCATCGCCCTCCCCGTCTTCGCCTCCGACGCGATGTCCTCGGTCGCCTACGCGCCGGAGGAGATCTTCCTGACGCTGTCGATCGCCGGGATCGCCTCCTACGCGTTCTCGCCGTGGATCGGGCTGGCCGTGGTCGTCGTGCTGCTCACGGTCGTCACCAGCTACCGGCAGAACGTCAGGGCCTACCCGTCCGGTGGGGGCGACTACGAGGTCGCCACGGTCAACCTGGGCAGGCGGGCGGGGCTCACCGTGGCGAGCGCGCTGCTCGTCGACTACACGCTCACCGTCGCGGTCTCGATCTCCGCGGCCGCGGCCAACGTCGGGGCGCTGGTGCCCTACGTGGCCGAGCACAAGGTGCAGTTCGCGGTCGCCGCGATCATCGTGCTGACGGCGGTGAACCTGCGCGGCATCCGGGAGTCCGGGGTCGCCTTCGCCATCCCCACGTACGCGTTCATGCTCGGCATCGGCACGCTGATCGTCTGGGGGCTCACCCGGATCCTGGTGTTCGGGGACGTGGTGCGCGCCCCGAGCGCCGACCTGGAGCTGATCGCCGAGGGCGACGCGCTGACCGGGCTGGCGCTGGCGCTGCTGGTCCTGCGCTCGTTCACGCAGGGGTGCGCGGCGCTCACCGGCGTGGAGGCGATCAGCAACGGCGTGCCCGCCTTCCGCAAGCCGAAGTCGCGCAACGCGGCCACGACGCTCCTGCTGCTCGGCGGCATCTCGGTGACGATGTTCATGGGCCTGATCTGGCTGGCCCAGCTGACCGGGGCGCGGATCGCCGAGGACCCCGAGGTCCAGTTCCCGGCCGCCGCCGACGGCTACGTGCAGCAGACGCTCGTGGCCCAGCTCGCCGAGGCCGTGTTCGACACGTTCCCGCCGGGCTACTTCTTCGTCATCGTGGTCACGGCGCTGATTCTCGTGCTCGCCGCGAACACCGCCTACAACGGCTTCCCGGTGCTCGGCTCGATCCTCGCCCAGGACCGCTACCTGCCCCGCCAGCTGCACACCCGCGGCGACCGGCTGGCGTTCTCCAACGGCATCCTCGTGCTGGCCGGCGTGGCGATCCTGCTGGTCGTCGGCTTCCAGGCCGAGGTCACGCGGCTCATCGCGCTCTACACCGTCGGGGTGTTCACCTCCTTCACCCTGAGCCAGTTCGGCATGCTGCGGCACTGGAACCGGCTCCTCGCCGAGGAGACCGACCCGGCCGAGCGCAGCCGCATGCGCCGGGCCCGCGTCGTCAACGGGTTCGGCGCGGGCATGACCGGCGTCGTCCTGGTCATCGTGCTCATCACCAAGTTCACCCGCGGCGCCTGGATCGCGATCGCCGCGATGGCCGTGTTCTACGTCCTGATGCAGGCGGTGCAGAAGCACTACGACCGGGTGTCCGCGGAGCTCGTCGCCGGCGAGGTCGACGGCGTCCTGCCCTCGCGCAACCACGCCATCGTGCTGGTCTCCACGCTGCACAAGCCCACCCTGCGCGCGGTCGCCTACGCCCGCGCGACCCGGCCCGACGTCCTGGAGGCGGTCACCGTCAACGTCGACGACGTCGACACGAAGAAGCTCGTCCGCGACTGGGAGAAGCGCAAGATCCCGGTGGCGCTCAAGGTCGTCGAGTCGCCCTACCGGGAGATCACCAAGCCGGTGCTCGACTACGTCAAGCGCATCCGCAGCGACAACCCCCGGGACGTGGTCACGGTGTTCATCCCGGAGTACGTCGTCGGCCACTGGTGGGAGCAGATCCTGCACAACCAGAGCGCGCTGCGGCTCAAGGGCAGGCTGCTGTTCCAGCCCGGCGTGATGGTCACCAGCGTGCCCTGGCAGCTGGCCTCCTCCGAGCGGGTCGTCACCCGGCGCCCGGAGACCCCGCCCGGCGCCAGCCGCCGGGGCTACGAGCCCACGCCCGCGGCCGACGACACGGCGGCGGCGCCCTCGCCGTCGAGCCCGCGCCGGGTGCTGCGGTGAGCACCCCCGGGACCGGCACGCTCGACTGGACCGACCGGCTGCTCGACCTCGACGTCGGCCCGGTCGCCCACGGCGGGCACTGCGTGGCCCGGTACGAGGGCCGGGTGCTCTTCGTCCGGCACGCGCTGCCCGGCGAGCGGGTGCGCGCCGTCGTCACCGAGGACGGCGGCGGCTCGTTCTGCCGCGCGGACGCCGTCGCCGTGCTCGCGCCCTCGCCCGACCGCGTGCCCGCGCCGTGCGACTGGGCCCGCGCGGGCGGGTGCGGGGGCTGCGACCTGCAGCACGCCACCCCGGACGCGCAGCGGCGGCTCAAGGCCGACGTCCTCGCCGAGCAGCTGCGACGGCTCGCCGGGCTGGAGCGGCGCGTCGAGGTCGAGGAGCTGCCGGGGGGCGTGCTCGGCTGGCGCACCCGCGTCCGCCTCGCCGTGGACGACGAGGGCCGCGCCGGGCTGCGCGCCCACCGCAGCCACGACGTGCTGCCCGTCGCCGACTGCCCCATCACCGTGCCGGGGGCCCTGCCGCCGGTGCTCGCGCGGGAGTTCCCGCCGGGCAGCGAGGTCGAGGTCGTCGCGGACGCCACCGGCGCGGTCGCCGTCGACGCCCCCGCCGTGCAGCGCGCGGCCGGGCGGGAGTGGCGGCTCTCGCCCGGGGTGTTCTGGCAGGTCCACCCGGCGCTGCCGGACGTGCTGGCCGGCGTCGTGGGGGAGTGGGCGCAGGCCCCGCGCGGCGGCACCGCCTGGGACCTGTTCGGCGGCGTCGGGCTGTTCGCGGCCGTGCTGGCCGGGCAGGTCGGGACCGGTGGCGCGGTCACCGTCGTCGAGTCGTCGCGGCAGGCCGTCGCCGACGGGCGGACGGCGCTGGCCGACCTGCCCCAGGTGCACTGGCGGGCCGGGCGGGTGGAGCACCTCGTCGGTGCCCTCGACGCCCCGGACGTCGTCGTGGCCGACCCGCCGCGCAAGGGCCTGGGCCGGGCTCTCGTCGACGCGCTCGCCGACGCCGGGCCGCGGCGGATCGTGCACGTCGCGTGCGACCCGGCCTCGCTGGCCCGCGACGTCGCGCTGCTCGCCGGGCGCGGCTACGACCTGGCCGGGCTGCGGGCCTTCGACGCGTTCCCGATGACCCACCACATGGAGTGCGTCGCGCTGTTCACCCGCGCCTGACCGGCCGTGCACACCCCGGCGGCACCGTGCACGGGGCGTCGGGTGTGCACGGTGCCGGTCGGGTGTGCCCGGTCGGGGTGCCCGGGTCAGGTGTGCCCGGTCACGAGTGCCCGGTCAGGTGTGGCAGTGCGGGCTGCTCGCGGGCAGGTCGATCGAGGGGTTGCCGACGAAGAACCCGCTGGGCTTGAGCATGAAGCCGGCCGTGGACACCGGCATCACCGGCCAGTCCTCGGGCCGCACGACGTGGTGGGCGCCGAAGGTGTACCAGACCACGACGTCCGCCCCGACCAGCGGACGGTCGCCCGCCCCGTACGCCGGGAGGCCCTGGCCGCCGGGGTGCTGGTTGGGGTAGTCGCCCGCGGCGAAGCGCTGGGTCTCGTCGCACGCGGTGACCCACAGCTGGTGCCCGGTGAACCCGGCCCGCGGCGCGAACAGCGCGTCAGGGGAGTACATCGGCGGCACGGTCGCCCCCGGCATCAGCGCGTAGGCCGTGGGCGCCCCCAGCTCGGAGGTCTCCGTGGCGCTCTGGATCTTCCAGTAGCGGGCGCGGGCGGCGTCGACGTCGCGCCGCGCGACCGCCTCGGACGACAGCACGGTGGTCTCGGTGTGCCAGGCGTTCCCGTGCGGGTTGGCCGGGCCCGGCGGGCTCGCCGCGGAGTCGACCTCCACCACCGTGTTCGCGACGCCGTCGACGGTCATGTCCAGCCGCACGCAGAAGAAGTGCTGGTGGTGGGGCCCGTAGAGGCCCGGGGCGACCAGCGTGCCGTGC
>JAPLAT010000629.1 GCA_026393175.1 Pseudonocardiales bacterium | reverse complement strand
GGGGCCGGCGGCCCGGCGGCGGGGGTCCGCGCGGGCGGGGCGACGCCCGGCAGCGGCGGGGCAGGCCGGGGCGGGACGGGCGGCAGGCTGGTCGGGGGCGACACGGGCGGAGGTGGGCCGGGCGGGGACGGGGCGTCGGCGGTCGTCATGGCGGCTTGGACGGACCCGAGCCCCCGGCGGTTCCGCGGAACCGGGTGGGCGGCGGTTCCCGGAACCACCGGGCGGCGCCCGCACCCGCCACCGGCCCCCGTGCCAGGCTTACCCCCGTGACCTCCGACGACGAGCGCATCGCGCTGTTCCTCGACTACGAGAACCTCGCGATCGGCGCCCGCGACGGGCTCGGCGTGCGGCCCTTCGACTTCGGCCCCATCGCCGACGCGCTGGCCGAGCGCGGCCGGGTCGTCGCGCGGCGCGCCTACGCGGACTGGTCGGCCTTCGACGAGGACCGGCGGCTGCTGGCCAGGGCGCAGGTCGAGCTGATCGAGATCCCGCAGCGGATGGGGGCGTCCCGCAAGAACGCCGCCGACATCAAGATGGCCGTGGACGCGGTCGAGATGGCGTTCGAGCGGGGGTTCATCACCACCTTCGCGATCGGCACCGGTGACTCGGACTTCACCCCGCTCGTCCACAAGCTCCGCGAGCTGGACAAGCGGGTCATCGGGATCGGCGTGCAGTCCTCCACGAGCGCGCTGCTGCCCCCGGCGTGCGACGAGTTCCTGTTCTACGACCGGCTGCCCGGGGTCGAGCCGACCGAGGCCCCGCGCCGCCCGGCCCGGCGCGGCCCGGTCGTCGCGCCGTCGCGGCCGGTGGCGGCGCCCGCGCCCGTCGTCGCCCCGGTCGAGCCGGAGCCCGAGCCGGTGGAACCGCCGCCGGCGGTCGAGGAGCGGGAGCTCGCGCCGCTGGTCACCAGCACGCTGGCCGGGCTGGCCCGTCATTCCGACGGGCCGGTGCTCGGCTCGCGGCTCAAGCGGGCGATCCTGCGCAAGGACCCCACCTTCGACGAGGCCGACCACGGCTTCCGCGGGTTCGGCGAGCTGCTGCGCCACCTGGAGAACATCGGGGTGCTGGAGCTGCGGCGGGGCTCGGCGCAGGGCGACCCCGAGGTCGCGATCCCGGAGGACACCTCGGCCGACGAGAGCGCGTTCCGGCTGCTCGTCGACGTGGTCCGCCAGCTCGGGCACCCGCAGCTCTCGGGCCTGAAGGACCAGATCCGCAAGCGCCGCCCGGACTTCTCCGAGAAGCGCTTCGGCTTCAACACGTTCCTGTCCTTCGCCAAGGCCGCGCGCACCCGCCAACTGGTGGAGATGGAGTGGGACGACGAGACCGGCGACTACCTGCTGCGGGTCCCCACGTGAGCCTCTGGACCGCCGACGAGTGCGCGCAGGCGTGGGGGGTGCGGACGCCGACGTTCCTGGGCTACGTCTCCCGCGGCCAGGCCCCCGCCCCGCTCCCGGACGCGGGACCCGACGGGCGCAGGCGATGGGACGCCGACGCCGTCCGGGGCTGGCCGCGGCCCGGGGCAGGCCGCAGCCGGGCGGGCGCCACCGAGGAGGCGACCGCGCTGCTGGACCGGATGCGCGAGGTGGGCGAGGCGATGGAGGAGCTGCGGTCCCGGCAGCGCGCGCTGCTGGTCGAGGGCCGCGACCGGGGCCTGGAGATCAGCGCCATGGCCACCGCGCTGGGGATCTCCCGGCAGACCGCCTACGCCTGGCTGCGCCCGCCGCCGACCTCCTGACCCGGTAGCTCTGCTGACGGATATGCACCGGCCCGGCCGCCGAGGGTGTGCGTCGGGGTAAGCAGAGCGGTGGTGTCTTGCGGTCCCGGCGGGGCGTGGTGAGACTCCCCGCGTGACGCACCCGCTCGACCCGCTGACCGCCGACGAGTTCCGGCACGTGGCCGACCTGCTGCGACGGGAGAAGGGAGTCACCCGGCCTGGGTGGCGGATCGCCGGCATCGCGCTGCTGGAGCCGTCGAAAGCGGTGGCGAACGGCCACCGCGCCGGGGATCCCGTGGCGCGGGCGGCGCGGGCGGTCGTCTGGGACACCGCGGAGGGCACGCCCTACGTCGCCGTGCTCGACCTCACCGGCGACGCGCTGACGAGCTGGGAGGCCCACCCCGGCGCGCAGGCCAACGCGACCGTGGACGAGTGGCACGAGTGCGACGAGGCGATGCGCGCGCACCCCGACGTCGTGGCGGCGCTGGCGGCCCGCGGGATCGACGACCCGTCGCTGGTCCTGGTGGACGTGTGGACCTACGGCGCGCAGAACGTCCCGGCGCCCTACCGGGGGCGGCGCGTGGGCTGGTGCGACGTGTGGCTGCGCTCGGCCCCCGGCGCGAACCCCTACGCCCACCCGGTCGCCGGGCTGAAGCTCGTCGTCGACATGAACACGATGGAGCTGCTGGAGGTGCGCGACACCGGGGACCCGGGGCTGCCGCCGGTGCAGGGCGAGTACGCCCCCGAGCACATCCCCGGCTACGCGCCCCGCACGACCCGGCGCCCGCTGCACATCAGCCAGCCCGACGGCGTCTCGTTCACCCTCGACGGGCACGCGCTGAGCTGGGAGAACTGGCGGCTGCGGATCGGGTTCACGCACCGGGAGGGGCTGGTGCTGCACCAGGTCGGCTGGGCCCAGCCGGACGGATCGGGCGGCGAGCGCGTGCGACCGATCGCGCACCGGCTGTCGTTCGCCGAGATGGTCGTCCCCTACCGCGACCCGACGCCCCAGCACGCCGACCGCACCGCGTTCGACGTCGGCGAGTGGGGCCTGGGCTTCATGACGACCTCGCTGGAGCTGGGCTGCGACTGCCTCGGCGAGATCCGCTACCTCGACGCCGTGCTGCACGACACCGCGGGCGAGCCGCAGGAGATCCGCAACGCGATCTGCCTGCACGAGGAGGACAACGGCGTGCTGTGGAAGCACGTCGACGGCCACGCCGGC
>JAPLAT010000234.1 GCA_026393175.1 Pseudonocardiales bacterium | reverse complement strand
CCCTGCGCGGACCGGTCGCCGCTGTGCCACCACACGTGCGCTGTGCCAGGCCGCCCACGCCGCGCAGGACTCCGGCCGGAGGCAGAGCCGACCCGTCGGCACAGCGCACATCGGGTCCGCACAGCCCGCCCGCGCGCTGTGCCGCCCCACCAGACCTGTGCCACCCCACCAGAGCTGTGCCAGCCCACCAGAGCTGTGCCAGCCCACCAGAGCTGTGCCAGCCCACCAGAGCTGTGCCAGCTCACCCGTGCCGTGCCACCTCGGCCGGCACGGCGCCGCCGGCCTGCGCCGCCCACACCCGGGGTCCGGGGATGGATCTCGGGGGCGGGGGTGTTGGGTGTGTCGACGCAGCCCGGAGAGCCCCACCGGAGGAGCACCCATGGCACTGGACCCGTCCCTGCTGGCGATGTTCGGCGAGATCCGCGGCGGCACGCTGATCACGCTCAAGCGCGACGGGCGGCCGCAGTCGTCGGTCGTCACGCACGCGTTCGACCCGGCGGACCGCACGCTGCGGATCTCGCTGACCGACAGCCGGGCCAAGACCCGGAACATGCGCCGCGACCCGCGGGTGAGCTACCAGGTGACGTCGTCGGACCTGTGGACCTACGCCGTGGGCGAGGGGATCGCCCAGCTCACGCCGGTGGCGGCCGACCCGCACGACGCGACGGTCGACGACCTCGTCACCCTGTACCGCGACGTCGCGGGCGAGCACCCCGACTGGGACGAGTACCGGGCCGCGATGGTGGCCGACGGCCGGCTGGTGCTGCGGATCACGCTGGACCACGTGTACGGCCGGGCGCCGTCCTGAGCGGCGGAGCCGTACGGGTCGAGGTCGACCACGGGGTCGCGGAGCTGGTGCCGGACCCGGACCGCCCGCGGTCGGTCACCCTGCTCGTCGACGGCACCGCCCAGTCCCACGTCGACCTCGACGACCCGACCCACCTGGAGTTCGAGTACGTCCGGCGCATCGCGCACGTCCTGGACCTGCTCGCCCCGCCCGGGGTGCCGCTGCGGGTGCTGCACCTGGGCGGCGGGGCGTGGACGCTGCCCCGCTACGTCGCGGCGACCCGTCCCGGGTCGGCGCAGCGGGTCGCCGAGCTCGACGGCGCGCTGGCGGACCTGGTGGCGCGGCGGCTGCCCGCCGACGACCCGGGGATCGAGGTCGTCGTCGGCGACGCCCGGGCGGTGCTGGCCCGGACCGCGGGCCCGCTCGACGTCGTCGTGCTCGACGTGTTCGCCGGCCCGCGCACGCCGGCGCACCTGACGACCCGCGAGTTCGTCGCCGACGTGGCGCGGGTCCTCGCCCCGGACGGGGTGCTGGTGGCGAACGTGGCCGACGGGGCGAGCCCGACGGGCGCGCTGCCGTTCGCCCGCACCCAGTTCGCGGCGGCCGCCACCGCGTTCGGCCGGCTCGCCGCGGTCGCCACGCCCGCGGTCTGGCACGGCCGCCGCTTCGGCAACGTCGTGCTGCTGGCGTCGCGGGCGGAGCTGCCGCTGGCCGACCTGGCCCGGCGCACGGCGGGCGACCCGTTCCCGGCGCGGGTGTTCGACGCCGCCGAGCTCGCCGCGCTCGCGACCGTCGCGCCCACCGACCGCACGGCGACCCCGTCGCCGATGCCCCCGTCGGGCTCGTTCGGCCGCCCCTGACCCGGCCCGGACCCGCCGAGAACACCCCGACCGCGGCCCCCGGTCGCAGGCCCGGTCACCAGGCGCGGGTCAGAAGGCGCCGTTGGCCCTGGCCGTGGCGATGTTGGCCTGGTGCTCGGCGAAGGA
>JAPLAT010000607.1 GCA_026393175.1 Pseudonocardiales bacterium | reverse complement strand
ATGATCTGTCCGGCGGTGACGTTGCCCTGAATGCGGCCGCTTTCGAGCAGCACCACGCTGTCGCCGCTGGTGACATCGCCGTACACGACGCCCTCTACGCGGATGGTGCCCCCGCACTGGAGGTCGCCGCGGAGCACGGTGCCGGGGCGGGCCGCAACGGCGCTGCCGGTGACAACGGCTCGTCCGGTCCTGCCTCGTCCGGCCCCGCCCCGGCGGGTACCGGCGCCGCGGGCCCGGGACCGGCGGGCCCCGGCTCGACGCCTCCGCCCGCCGCACCGTCGCCCGTGCGGCACGACGCGACCACCCCGTCCGGCACGAACGGCGGCGGGACCACCCCGCCGATGGACGCCCCGACGGTCCGCACGCCGCTCCCCGTCGCGCACGCCACCGCGTCCGACCCCGGGATGCGGCCCACCGGCTCCCACCCCGGGATGCGCCCGGCCGCGCCCCACGCGGGCCCGGTCCCCGCTCCCGGACCCGTGCCCGGCCCCGGGCCCGAGGCCGCCACCCCGCCGCCGTGGCACCGGGTGCCCGGCGACGAGTCCCACCGCGGCGGGGCGCCCGACGCCGGCGCGTCGGCCGCCACCACGATCACCGACGGTCCGACGGCCTTCCTGGCCGCCCCGGCCCGGCCGGTGGAGGAGGCCCCGGGCGAGGGCGGGGGTTCCTGGTCGCCGATGCGGGCGGTCCGCAACCGTCCGCCGCGCCAGGCCGCCCTGCAGCTGCGCCGCCTCGACCCGTGGTCGGTGCTCAAGCTCGCGCTCGTCCTGGCCGTGGTGCTGTTCTTCGTCTGGCTGGTGGCGGTGGGCGTGCTGTACGGCGTGCTCGACGGCATCGGCGTCTGGGACCGCCTCAACGGCACCTACGCCGACCTCGTGTCCGGCGAGGCGCAGGACGGGGCCGCCCCGCTCATCAGCGCGGGCAGCGTCCTGGGCTTCGCGGCGCTGATCGGCGCGGTCAACAGCCTGCTGTTCGCCGTCGCCGTCACGATCGCGGCGTTCGTCTACAACGTGTCCGCCGACCTGGTCGGCGGCATCGAGGTGACGCTGTCCGAGCGGGACTGACCCGCCCGCCGTCCGGCGGAGGGCGCGGTGTAACCTTTCGTCGGCACGGGCCCATAGCTCAGGTGGTTAGAGCGCATCGCTGATAACGATGAGGTCGGAGGTTCAAGTCCTCCTGGGCCCACTCCCCGTTCCTCCCCGCGGCTGGAGTCCTCGATGAAGAAGCTCCTCACCATCGCCCTCGCCCTGGCTGCCGGCGCGCTCGTGTTCTCCAAGGTGCGGGCCTCCCGCTCGGAGGCCGACCTGTGGCACGAAGCCACCACCCGCTGACGCCGCCCGTCCCCTCGGGCGGGTAACCTGCCCGGGCACGGGGACGTAGCTCAATTGGCAGAGCACCGCCTTTGCAAGGCGGGGGTTAGGGGTTCGATTCCCCTCGTCTCCACCATTCCGACCAGCGGGAACTGTTCCGTGCGCTACGTGCGTCGTGTTCAGCGGCCGGTGTCCTTGCCCTCGCGCCAGGAGATGACGTCGAGGATCCGCAGGGCGCTGATGTCGTCGGGCAGGCCGGCGGCGGCGCGGAGCCTCAGCAGGCGGCGGTGCAGGGCCTTGTCATCGGCACGGAGCGCCACGCGCAGCGGCTCCCACTGCCGCTGGGCGGTGCCGGTCACCTCCGCGACCACGCTGTCCCAGATCGGGCGCAGCGGCGGCCGCTTGCGCGCGAGGAGTTTGCTGGCCGTCGTCGTGCCGACGCGGTCGAGGCCGCGCAGGGCGGCCATGAGCGTCCAGCCCGGCCACTCGGCGGAGAGCGGGTCGGGCTCGTCGACGAGGTCGCGGTCGGGGCCGAGGGCGGTCAGGAGCGCGGTGAACTCGTCGGCCCGGTCCCGCAGCAACGCCCGCGCGGCGGTGGCCGACACGTCGACGCTGAGGAAGGTGACGGCGACCAGGTCGTCGGCGGTGAAGCGGTCGCTGTCCCGAGCGCGGGTACCGGTGCTGTCCCAGTGGTCGAACGCGGCGCCGACCGCGGAGCCGGGCCCGGCGAACGGGCGGCCGTAGTAGCGCGTCAGCAGCGCCAGAGCGACGTCGTCGTCCATGCTCTGCAATGCCTCGGGAAGCCGGAAGCCCACGTCCGCCAGCATGCACACGGGCGAGTGCGAGTGTCGCGAACGCCGCGCGATGACCACCGGATCGAGTCCGCAGCGCGGGCCGGTCACGTGCACGGCGACGCCGGTCGGCTGATCGACGCGACCCGGCGGCCACCGGGCGGGGGTGATCCGGCCCGCTGGTGCTGACGCTGCCGGTCCCGGAGACCGTCCGCTGGGTGCCCCTCGCCCTGGCCGTGGTCGCGGGCCCGGCCGGGCTCCCGGTGACCTGAGCCGCGGGGCCGCCGTACCGGCAGGCCCCGCGACCCGCGACCGGGCCGGTCTCACCCGGTGATCGCGCCCGGCTCGTCGGCGGCCTCGGGGAGGATGACCCCCTCCTCCATGACGTTGGCGCCGGGGACCTCGTGCAGGAAGATCGCGAGGTCCTCCTTGGCGTCGCCGGTGATCGCCGACCACGCGTCGGCGAAGCCGTGCAGCAGCCGGGCCCGCACCTCCACCGAGCGGCCCTCGCGCAGCAGCCCGACCATCCGCGGCCCGCTCACCGGTTCCCCGGCGACGAAGATGCTGTCCGGGGCGACCTCGACGAACGCGCAGTGGACGTACCGGGCCGGTGCCCCGGTCACCTCGCAGTGCACCTTCGTCACCGCCGCGGCCACCTCGGCCTTGTGCCGCAGCGTCGCGCCGCCGGTGGGCACGGTGAACCGGTAGAACGGCATGGCGACCTCCTGGGGTGGGCATCGGACCGGCTCCGACCGTAGCCCGGCCGCGCCGGGATACGGAGGCCCCGGACGGGCGGGACGGTCACGCCGGCGCGGCGCCCGCCGGGGACCCGAGCGCGTCGAGGCCGGCCAGGGCGGGTGGCAGCGGCTCCCGGTGCAGGACGCCCAGCCGCTGGGTCGCGCGGGTGAGGGCGACGTACAGCTCGGCCGCGCCCCGCGGGCCGTCGGCGAGGATCCGCTCCGGCTCCACGACCAGGACGGCGTCGAACTCCAGGCCCTTCGTCCCGGACGGCGGCACCGCGCCCGGCACCCCCGGCGGCCCGATGACGACGCTGGTGCCCGGCCGGCCCGCCTCGTCGCGCACGAACTCCGCGACGGCCGCGGGCAGGTCGTCCGCGGTGACCCGGCGCGACCACGGCCGGACGCCGACGGCCCGGACCGACTCCGGGGGCCGGACCCCCGGGGCCAGCTCGGCGAGCAGCGCGGCGGCGACGGACATGATCTCGGCCGGGGTCCGGTAGTTCACCGTCAGCGACCGGTACGCCCAGCGGCCGGGGACGTAGGGCTCCAGCACCGTCGCCCAGGACGTCGCCCCGGCGGGCGAGCGGCGCTGGGCGAGGTCGCCGACCACGGTGAACGACCGGCTCGGGCAGCGCCGCATGAGCACCCGCCAGTCCATCTCCGAGAGCTCCTGCGCCTCGTCGACGACGACGTGCCGGTAGGTCCAGTCCCGGTCCGCGGCGGCGCGCTCGGCGAGCTCGCGGGTGTCCTGCTCGACGAAGCGGTCCGCCAGGTCCTCGGCGAAGAGCAGGTCGTCCGCGGCCAGGAGGACGTCCTCGTCCATCTCCTCGTGGTCCAGCGTCAGGATCTCCATCACGCCGGCGGCGTACTCGGCCTCGGCCCGCTGCCCGGCCGTGGTCGCCCGCCGGGCCGCGCGCTCGGCGGCCGGGTCCCGGCCGAGCAGGTCGACCAGCTCGTCGAGCAGCGGCACGTCCGACACCGTCCACGCGGCGCCGTCCGCGCGCGCCAGCGACGGGTCCGCGCCGGCGGCCCGCAGCCGCTCGGGGGACTCGTAGAGCGTGGCCAGCAGCGCCTCCGGGGTGAGGACCGGCCAGAGCGCCTCGATCGCGGCGGCGAACGCGTCGTCGCCGGCCAGTTCCTTGCGCAGGTCCGCGACCAGCTGGGCTCGGCCCGCGCCGTCCGCGATGGTCAGCCAGCCCCGGCCGATCCGCGTCGCCGCCCGCTCGGTCAGCACGTACGTGACGATCTCGGTGAACACGGCGCGGGCCTCGTTGTGCGGCAGCCCGGACGCGCGCGCCTCCTCCCGCGCCCACCCCGCGGTCCCGGCGTCGATCCGCACGGTGACGTCGGCCAGGTCGACCGGCACCGGCTCCTCGGGGAGCCGCTGCCGGTCGGCGACCGCGGCGGCGAGCACGTCGAGCATCCGCAGCGACCCCTTGTGGCGCGCCGCCTCCGGACCGTCCTCCGCGGTGACGCGCAGCCCGGGGACCAGGCCGCCGGTGGTCGTGAACACCACGTCGGACTCGCCCAGCGAGGGCAGCACCCGGGAGATGTGGTCGAGGAAGGCGGGGTTGGGCCCGACCACGAGGACGCCGTTGCGCTCGATCCGCTCCCGCCGGGTGTAGAGCAGGTAGGCGACGCGGTGCAGCGCCACCACGGTCTTGCCGGTGCCGGGGCCGCCCTCGATCACCACGACGCCCGGGTGGTCGAGCCGGATGATCTCGTCCTGCTCGGCCTGGATCGTCGCGACGATGTCGCGCATCCCCTCGCCGCGCGGCGCGTCGAGGGCCGCGAGCAGTGCGGCGTCGCCCCGCTCGCCGCCGCCGGGACGGCCGAGCACCTCGTCGGTGTAGTCGACGAGGCGGCGGCCGCGCATGTGGAACTGGCGCCGCCGTCGCATGCCCTCCGGGCTGGCGGCCGTCGCGACGTAGAACGCACGCGACGCCGGCGCCCGCCAGTCCAGCAGCAGCGGCGCGTAGCCGTTCTCCTCGTCGAAGAGCCCGATCCGGCCGATGTAGGAACGGTCCCCGGAAAGGGAGTCCAGCCGGCCGAAACACAATCCGTTGTCGGCCACCTTGAGGCGCTTGACCTCCCGGTCCGAGGCGCGCACCCGGACGTCGCGCTCCATGGGTCCGGTTCCCGTCGCCCCCAGCGCGGCCTCGTACTGGGCCTTCGCCCGCGCGCGCTCGGCGTCGAGCCGCGCGTACAGGCCGGCCACGTACGCGCGTTCGGTCCGCAGTTCCCCGTCGTACTCCTGAGTGGACAGATACCGAGTTGACACAGGCCCCTCGCGGTGCATAAAGTGGAGTCAGGTTCGGCGGGTTCTCCCCATTCTTTCGGAGAACACGCCGATTTTTTATCGTCCACCCCGTGTCAAGTCCGCGAGCATTTCCCGGTGCCGGCGGGCGGCCGGGGAGGCCGCCCGCCGGGGGCGTCAGCCCGCCACGGCCACCCGCGCGGGGCCGCCCGTCGAGTCGACGTGGTCGGCGGGGACGACGGCCGACCAGACCGCGGTCCAGCAGCCCGGGCAGCAGTACTGCCGGAACACCACCGGTGCGTCGACGTAGTCGGCCGCGGTCGCGATGATCTGCGGCCCGGCGTCGGTCGGCGGCCCCTCGTGGACGGCCAGCGCGAGCGAGCCCGCCGTGCCCAGCGACGCCCCGCAGTGCCGGCAGGCGACCACGGGGCCGTCGGCGGTGGGCACCTCCACGAGGTTGTCGTCGAGGCGGCGCCCCGTCCCGACGTCGACGGTGCCGACCGCCGCCGGCGCGGCCGAGCGGTCCCGGCGGACGTCGCGCAGGCGGGCCCGCTCGGCGGCCGTCGCGTCCTCGTCGACGCCGCCGCCGGAGAGCACGACGCCGTAGACGGACCGGGCCGCGTCGGCGGTGACCTTCTCCTCGGCCAGGTCGCGCGCGACGGCGGCCGGGTCCCGGGTGAGCGGGTCGCCGTACCCGCCGCCGCCCTGCCAGGTCATCGCCAGCACCTCGCCGGGGGCCAGGTAGCTCGACGCGTAGTTCTGGCCGGGCTCCAGCTCGTCGCTGACCTCGGCCAGCGACGTCGGCATCCGGCCCGCGGCGAGCATCTCCGCGACGCGGCTGCGCCGGGCGACGACGTCGAGCCCGGTGTTGCCGGGGTGCCCGCCGGACAGCCCAGCGTTCTGCGAGACGGCCTTGCCCGCCGACGCCAGCACCAGCCCCATCGGCAGCGACGTGCCGTGCGGGGTGATCGCCACGGAGGCGCCGACGCCGCCGCGGTGCCGCCCCGGCCCGCCGGAGTCGGGTTCCTCGCGCCGCCACAGCGTGAGCACCGGGTAGAGGAACTCGGTCATCTCGACGTCGGGGATGCGGCCCATCGGGATGCAGAACAGCCCGCCGGTGTCGATGCCGTCGGCGTGCGGGCGGGCGCCGTAGCCGCCGGCCATCGGCTCCATGATGATGTTGAGGAACGGCACGGGCTGCTCACCGCGCTGGTCCAGCCCGGCGATGACGGCGGTGTCCCAGGTGCCGCAGCAGGTGGCCTGCACGTTCTTGCCGAGCTCCAGGTCGCGGTCGAGCATCTGCGACAGGCACTCGGCGACCAGGCTGCCGGTCAGCCACGCGGGCCCGATCGGACCGCGGCCGACCGCGGCCGGGTAGGTCGCGTTGTTGAGCGTGCCCTCCTCGGTGACCAGGTCGAAGCAGCGCATCAGCCCGCCCGCCGACCACGGGATGTCCCCGGCCAGGATCGGCAGCAGCGCCAGCATGACCCCGCCGCGCATCCCCGCGTAGGTGCAGTTCACGACGCCGGCCTGCGGGTCGGTGTCGGTGAAGTCGAACGTGAGGTGGTCACCGGTCTTCGTGGTGGTCACCGTGATCTTGTGCAGGCCGCGGTCGCCCTCGTGGGACTGGTCCTGGTAGCCCGTCGCGGTCCACGACCCGTCGGGCAGCCCGCCGAGCTTGCCGCGCAGCCGGGACTCGGCGTCGCCCATCATCCGCTTCATCACGGCCTTGACGGTGTCGGCGCCGTACTGGGCGATGAGCGCGAGGATGCGCTCGCGGCCGACGTTGTTCGCGCCGACCTTCGCCCGCAGGTCCAGCCCCACCAGCATCGGCACGCGGGAGCGCCGCACCCACAGGTCGGCGACGTCGCGCTGCAGCCGGAAGTCGCGCACCACCTTGACCGGCGGCGTCGGCAGCGACTCGGAGAACACGTCCTGCGCGGCGGGGGAGAACGACCCCAGCCCGACGCCGCCCAGGTCCGGCTCGTGGCAGATCGCGCTGGTCCAGGCGAACAGCTTCCCCTCGTGGAAGACGGGCTGGAAGACCATCGTGTCGTTCTGGTGCAGCCCGCCGCCGACCCACGGGTCGTTAGTGAGGAACATGTCGCCCTCGGCGATGCCCGGGTTCTCCGCCCGGTGCCGCAGCGTCCAGTAGATGGCCAGGTCGACGGCGCCGACGAGCATCGTGTTGTACAGCCCGACCTGCACCTCCTGGCCCAGCTCGTCGGAGATCGCGAAGTCGAAGTCGTTCGCGTCGGTGACGATCGGCGAGCCGGACATGCGCTTGAGCGCCTCGCCCATCTCGTCGGTGACCGACCACAGCCGGTGCCGCACGACCTCGTAGGTGAGCGGGTCCAGGGCGTCGACCTGCTCCTGGGTGACGGTGTGCGCGGCCAGCGTCGAGGGCAGCGAGCGCGCCAGCTCGTCCGGGTCGACGGGACGGCTCGAGAAGATCTCGGAGCCGGGGATGGGCATGCTCACGACGGGCTCCCAGCGGTGCGGATGGTCAGGTTGCCGAGATGGTCGACGGTGCCGGTGTGCCCGGCCGGGACCACGACGGTCGTCGTCGGCACCTCGACGATCGCCGGCCCGGGGACGACGTGCCCGGAGCGCAGCCGCAGGTAGTCGTAGACCGGGGTGTCGACGTAGCCGGTGGCCGCGTCGAGGCAGACCGGGCGCCGGCCCGCCCGCGCGTCGGCCGGGTCGCCCGACGCGGCCGCCGGGACCTCGGGCAGGGCCGGGGAGAACGGCAGCACGCCGACCCCGCGGACCCGGAACGTGATCGCCTGGATCCCGGCCTCGCGGAACCCGGCTTCGGCGCCGTAGAGCGCGGCGTAGCGCTCCTCGAACCCGGCCGCGGCCGCCTCGATCGCGGCCGCGTCCAGCGCCCCGGCGGCGACGGGCGTGGTGACCTCGGCGAGCTGCATCGTGTAGCGCATGTCGACCTCGCGGTGCAGCGCGACGTCGGCGAACGCGACGCCCTGGCGCTCCAGGCCCTCGCGCACGCGCCGTTCCAGCTCGGCGAAGTTGCGCTCGGCGCGGGCCGGGTCGAAGGGGACGAACGTCGGGTCCGACAGCTCCGCGGCCAGGACGATGTCCGAGGACGCGAGCCCGAACGCCGAGAACGCCGAGGCGACCGGGCCGAGCGGCACCACGACCTCGTCGACGCCGATCTCGGCGGCGTACCGCGCGCAGTGCGCGGGACCGGCCCCGCCGAAGGCGTAGACGACGAAGCCGCGCGGGTCGTGGCCCGCCTCGACGACGGTCTTGCGCAGCAGGTCGCCGGTCTGGGCGTTCTGCACGGCGTGGATCGCCGCCGCGGCCTCCTCGACCGACAGCCCCAGCGGCTTGGCGATCCGGATGTCGATGGCCTGCCGGGCGAGCTCGGCCGAGAGCGGCTTGCGCCCGCCGAGCAGCCCCCGCTCGGGGAGGATGCCCAGCACCAGGTTGGCGTCGGTGTTGGTCGGCTCCGTGCCGCCCTGGCCGTAGCAGGCGGGCCCGGGCACGGCCTGCGCGCTGCGCGGGCCGACCCGCAGGTTGCCGCCCGCGTCGAGCCAGGCGATCGCGCCGCCGCCGGAGCCGATGGCGTCGACCCGCAGGGTGGGGACGTTGATCGGGTGGTGGTTGATCACCGTGGTGGTGTCGCGCACCGGCTCCCCGTCGACGACCAGCCCGGCGAGGAACGTCGTGCCGCCGACGTCGGTGGAGATGATGTTGCGGTGGCCCAGCTGGCGGCCGAGCTGCACCGCGCCGACGACGCCGCCGGTCAGCACCGAGCCGACCGTGCTGATCGCCGCGGCGGGCGCCTCGGCCGCCGCCACCGCGCCGCCGTTGCTCTGCATGACCAGCAGCGGGCCGGTCAGCCCGCGCTCGCGCAGGGCGCCCTCGAGCGTGCCCAGGTAGTCGCGCAGGCCGGGGCCGATCTGCGTGCTCATGATCGTCGTCGCGTTGCGGGAGAACTCCCGGATCCGGGGGCTGACCTCGCTGGACAGCGCGACGTAGAGGTCCGGGTCCTGCTCGGCGACGAGCTCGCGCAGCCGCCGCTCGTGCACCGGGTTGCGGAACGACCACAGCAGCGAGACCGCGATCGCGCGGACGCCGTCGTCGAGGAGGGCGCGGATCGCGGCGCGGGCCCCGTCCTCGTCGAGGGCGACGACGACCGTGCCGTCGCGGTCGATCCGCTCGGTGACCTCCAGCGCGTGCCGCTTGGGCAGCAGGCCGTGGTCCTTGGCCTGGCCCAGCACGTGCTGGAGCTCGTGCGGCGAGCGCCCCAGGTACCGGCCCTCGACGTTCATGATGAAGATCGAGTCGCGGTGGCCGCGGGTGGTGAGGAAGCCGACCGGCGGGACGTTGCCCGTGACCAGCGCGTTGAGCGAGGAGGTGGTGCCGTGCGCGATGTGGTGGGTCTGCGCCAGCATCTCCCCGACGGGCTTCCCGAGCTGCTCGGCGAGCAGTTCCAGCACGTCCAGGACGCCCTGGGAGTAGTCCGGGGGCGTGGACGGCGACTTCGCGGCGACGACGGTGCCCGCGTCGTCGTCGAGGACGGCATCGGTGAACGTGCCGCCCACGTCGACGCCGATGACATAGGCCATGACTCACGCTCCTTCGCGGAGGTCCGCTGCGCAGGCGAAGCGGTTACGGGTGCGTAGACTATTCAACGAATGTGACGGCTGGTCAAGGACGACGGCGCCGGTCTTGACGTGCTCGTCGAATCTGTCGAATACTCGACGTGGTCGTCAAACACGGAGGTCGGACATGCACCCACGCCGCATCGCGGTGCTCGGCGGAGGGCCGGGCGGGCTGTACGCGGCCCGCCTGCTCAAGCTGGCCCGGCCCGCCTGCGACGTGGTCGTGCACGAGCAGGACGACCCGGACACGACGTTCGGCTTCGGCGTCGGGCTCGCCGCGGGCACGCAGCGCCGGCTGGAGGCCGCGGACCCCGACACCCTGCGCGACATCGTGACCGCAGGCAGCCGCCACGACATGACGATGCGGGTGGGCGGGCGGACCGCGCGCGTGCGCAGCGACCGCCTCGTCGGCGTCGCCCGCACGGAGCTCCTGGCGATCCTGCAGCGGCACGCCGAGAAGGCGGGCGTGCGGCTGGACTTCGGGTCCCGGCGCACCGCCGAGGCCCTCGACGCCGACGTGGTGGTGGCCGCGGACGGCGTCGGCAGCGCCACCCGCGAGGCCGGCGACTTCGGCGGGAGCGTCGAGGTCGGGCGCGGGCTGTTCCTGTGGTGCGGCGCGGAGTTCACGCTCCCCGACGCCGTCTTCGCGCCCGTCACGACGCCGCACGGCACGTTCGTCACCCACGCCTACCCCTACTCGGGCGGGCGCAGCACGTTCCTCGTCGAGACCGACGAGCGGACCTGGCGCGCCGCCGTCTTCGACGCCACCACCGACGCCACCCCGCCCGACGCCACCGACACCGCGTCGCTGCGGTACCTGGAGGGGGTCTTCGCCGCGGAGCTCGGCGGGCGCCCGCTGATCGGCAACCGCACCCGATGGCAGCGCTTCCGCACCGTGCGCTGCGCCCGCTGGTCCGCCGGGCGGGTCGTCCTGCTCGGCGACGCCGCCCACACCGCGCACTTCTCCATCGGCTCGGGCACCAAGCTGGCGATGGAGGACGCGATCGCGCTGGCCGAGGCGCTCGCCGAGGAGGACGGCGCGGCCGCGGCGTTCGCCCGCTACGAGGCCGTCCGCCGCCCCGCCGTCGAGCGGCTGCAGGAGCTCGCGCGGCGCAGCAGGCTGTGGTGGGAGTCGTTCCCCGCGCGCACCGGGCTGCCGGTCGAGCAGCTCATGGTCGCCTACATGACCCGGGCCGGGAACGTGCCGCTCGACCGGTTCGCCGTGACCGCGCCCGACGTCGTCGCCGCGGCGCTGGGGCAGTTCGCCGGGCAGGACCCGGTGCCGCCCCCGCCGGACGTGGTCGGGTGGGTCCTCGACCGGCCGCTGCGCGGCGGGGGCCTGGACCTGCCGAGCCGGGTGGTCCCGCCCGGCGACCCCGCGCTGACCGTCGTCGACGACGTGGTCGACGACCCGTGGAGCGCGGAAGGGGACGCCGTCGTCGCGGCCGCCCGCCGGCACCGCGCCGCCGGGTCCGCCGGGTTCCGGGTCGTCGGGCCCGCCGACCGGGCCGCCACGCTGACCCGCCTCGACCTGGCCGAGCGGCTGCGCGGCGAGGTGGGCGGCACCGTCGTCGTGGAGGGCCCGGCCGCGCTGCGCGCCGACCTGGCCGCGGGGCTCCTGAGCGGCCGCGCCGACCTCGTGACCTGGACGGAGGGCGCCGCATGAGCGCGGACGGGCGGCTCGTCGGGTACCCGCCCGACGCCGTGCGCCGCTACCGCGCCGCGGGCCTGTGGGGGACGCGGACGCTCGCCGAGGAGTTCCACGCGGTGGCGCTCGCGCACCCGGACCGCCCGGCCGTCGTCGCGCTCGACGGGCGGCTGACCTACCGCGAGCTCGACCGCCGCACCGACGCGCTGGCCGCCGGCCTGGCCGGGCTCGGCCTGGCGCCCGGCGACCCCGTGCTGTTCCAGGTCACCAACCGGCTCGGCGCGGTCGTCGCCTGGTACGGCGTGCTCAAGGCCGGGCTGGTGCCGGTCTGCACGCTGGCCGCGCACCGCGGCCACGAGATCGCCGCGATCAGCAGGCGGGTCGGGGCCGTCGCCCACCTCGTGGAGGCAGGCACCCCCGGGTTCGACCTCGTCGGCTTCGCCGTGGAGCAGGGCCGCGACCACCCGACCCTGCGGCACGTGCTCGTGCTGGGGGAGGCCGACGGCCGGGGCGTCCCGCTCGGGGCGCTCGGCGCGGACACCGACCCGGCGGCGGCCCGCGCCCTCGTCGAGGGGATCCAGCGCGCGCTGGACCCCGACGGGCTCGCGGTCCTGCAGCTCTCCGGGGGCACGACCGGGGTGCCCAAGGCGATCCCGCGCCGGCACGCGGAGTACTGGTACAACGCCGCCGAGTACGCCCGGTCCTGGGGCTGGACCCCGGACACCCGGGTCGCGCACCTGATCCCGGTCGTCCACAACGCGGGGATCGTCTGCGCGGTGCACGCCCCGCACTCCGCGGGGGCCTGCCTGGTGCTGGGCACCGCCGACCTCGCGGTGTCGCTGCCGCTGATGGCCCGCGCGGCCGCGACGCACGTGCTGCTCGGCCACGGGCACTACGGCGCCGTCGACCACCCGGCGTTCGACGCGGCCGCCGCGGCGCTGACGCAGGTGGTGCTCTCCGGGGCCACCGTGCCCGAGGCGCTGTTCGCCGGCCTGGAGCGCCGCGGCCTGTGGGTCGGCCAGCTGTTCGGCATGGGCGAGGGGCTGTTCCTCACCACCCGGCCGGGCGCGCCGCGGGAGGCGCGCGCGACGACCGTCGGCACCCCGCTCTCGCCGCTGGACGAGATCCGGGTGCTGGAGCCGGGCACCGAGGACGAGGTGCCCGACGGCACCACCGGGGAGCTGTGCTGCCGGGGGCCCTACACGCTGCCCGGCTACTTCGACGCCGCCGAGCACAACGCCCGCGCGTTCACCGCCGACGGCTTCTACCGCACCGGCGACCTCGCCCGCGTCCGCACGATCGACGGCCTGCGCTGCGTCGGCATCGAGGGCCGGATCAAGGACCTCATCAACCGCGGCGGCGAGAAGATCAACGCCGAGGAGGTCGAGACGCTGCTGCTGCGGCACCCGCGCGTCGTCGACGCGGCGGTCGTCGCCATGCCCGACCCCCGGCTGGGCGAGCGGACCTGCGCCTACGTCGTCGTCCGCGGCGCGCCGCTGGACCTGGCCGAGGTCCGGGAGCACTTCGCCGCCCTCCAGGTGGCGAAGTTCAAGTGGCCCGAACGCCTGGAGCACCTCGAGGCGATGCCGCGCACCCTCGTCGGGAAGCTGGACAAGAAGCGCCTGCAGGCCGACATCATCGGCAAGCTCGCCGTCACCGCAGGAGGTCCCGCGTGACCACGCACCGGATCGGTCTCGTCGTCCCCAGCTCCAACGTCACGGTGGAGACGGAGGTGCCCGCCCTGCTCGCCCGGCACCGCGACGCGGGGTTCTCCTTCCACTCCAGCCGGATGCGGATGCACCGGGTCTCGCCCGAGGAGCTGCGGGCGATGAACGCCCAGCGCGAGCGCTGCGTCGACGAGCTCGCCGACGCCGGGGTCGACGCCCTGCTCTACGCCTGCCTCGTCGCCCTCATGGCGCAGGGGCCGGGGGAGCACCGGCGCACCGAGGAGGCGGTGACGGCCCAGCTGGACCGGCGCGGGCAGCGCCCGGCCGTGCTGTCCAGCGCGGGGGCGCTCGTCGAGGCCGTCGCCGCGCTCGGCGCCCGCCGGATCGCCCTCGTCACGCCCTACCTGCGCCCGCTGGCCGAGCAGGTGGTCGGCTACCTGCGCGCCGAGGGGATCGACGTCGTCGACTGGGCGGCGCTGGAGGTCGGCGACAACGCCGCGGTCGGGTGCATCCCCGGCGAGCGCGTCCTGGGCGCCGCCCGCGGGCTCGACCTCACCGGGGCCGACGCGCTCGTCGTCTCCGCCTGCGTGCAGATGCCGTCGCTGGCGCTGGTCGCCCCGGCCGAGGACGAGTTCGGCGTCCCGGTCCTGTCCGCCGCCACGGCAGGCGCCTTCGCCCTGCTGCGCCACCTCGGGCTGCCGACGGTGCTGCCCGGCGCGGGGGCGCTGCTCGCGGCCGACCGGCCCGCCCCGGTGGCCCCTCTACGATCGTGACCATGACCAGCAGCGGGAAGCCGCCCCGGGCCGGCACCGCGCGCCGGGAGCTCGTCGAGAACGAGATGTACGAGCACGCCACGCGGCTCTTCGCCGAGCGCGGCTTCGCCGGCACCAGCCTGCAGGACATCGCCGACGCGCTGGGCATCACCCGGCCCGCGCTCTACTACTACGTCAAGAGCAAGGACGAGCTGCTCGCGAAGCTGGTCACGGAGGTCACCGACGGCCCGCTGGGCGAGCTCACCGCGCTCGTCGCCCAGCCGGGCCTCGACGCCGTCGACAAGCTGCGCGGCATCGTCTCGATCATCGTCGTGCGGCGGGCGACCCAGCCCGCCCGGTTCCGCCTGCTCATCCGCTCGGAGGCCGAGCTCCCGGCCGAGCTGGGCGCCGCCTACGACGAGAGCCGCCGCGCCGTGCTCAAGACCGTGGCCGGGGTGATCGAGGAGGGTGTGCGGGCCGGGCGCTTCCGGCCCGTCGACTCGCGGGTGGCGGCGCTGGGTGTGCTCGGGATGTGCAACTGGGTGGCCTGGTGGTTCCACCCGGACGGCCGCGACGGCGTCGAGTCGGTGGCCGCGCAGCTCTCGGACATGGCCCTGGGCGCCCTCCAGCGCGGCGACGACCGCACGCTCGACGGCAGCCCGGCCGCGGCCCTGGCCGTGCTCCGCCAGGACATCGACCACCTGGAACGGATCCTCGACCTCTGAGGTTCGACACACACGTCGAACTGTTGACTCCTCCGTCAGACGGCGCGTAGCGTCGCAGGTGTCCGCAGGAGCCGAGGGAGGGTGACCATGACCGAGCTGGACCACCGCGTGCAGGGTGTCGACCACGTCGCGTTCCCGACGTTCGACCCGGCCGGCACGGTGCGCTTCTACCGGGACGTGCTCGGTTTCCCGGTGGTGCACTCGATCTGCGCCGCAGGCTGGGGCCCGGAGGACCACCCGGACTTCGTCCACTTCTTCTTCGACATCGGCAACGGGGACCGGATCGCGTTCTTCTACTACTTCGGCCTGGAGCCCGTGCACGAGCACGCGCGCGGCGACGTCTACGCCGGGTTCGGCGCGGGCGTCCCCGAGTTCTTCGTGCGCAGCCGGCACCTCGCCATCCACGTCGCGGACGAGGCCGACCTGCTGGAGTACCGCCGCCGCCTCGACGACAGCGCCTGGCCGGTGGAGATGCAGATCAAGCACGAGACCATCGAGTCGATCTACACCCACGACCCCAACGGCTACATGGTCGAGCTCACGCGCGCGATGCGCCCGGTCACGCCGCAGGAGGACCTCGACGCGAACCTGACGATCGACGCCCTCCTCGACGTCGTCGCGGAGCCGGGGCCGACGTTCGGGAAGCTGCTGGCCCGCAAGGCCGAGCTGATCGTCGAGCGGGCGGCGCAGTGGGAGTCGGCGCAGTGGGAGTCGGCGCAGTGGGAGCCGGCGCAGTGGGAGCCGGCGCAGGGGGAGCCGGCGCAGGCGGAGTCCCGGTGACCACGCTCTACGTCCTCGACGTCCCCGAGAACACCCCGCTCGCGAAGGTCGCGGCGACCGACCCCGAGGTCAGCGTGGACCGGGTCGGCCCCTACTTCGCGATCTCGGCGGTGGGGCCGGTCGTGATCGACCGGCGGGCCACCGGCTGCCGGCACGCGGTCTGGTACTCCGCGGTGGCCGGCGTCGCCCGGGACAGCCGGATCACCCAGCACGACAAGGACGCGCTGCGGGTGGAGCCCGCGTGAAGCTGGGCGCGGGACGGTACCTGACCGCGGCCGGGCGGCCGGTGTCGACGGTCACGTCGGTGCACGAGCTCACCACGGCCGACGGGGCCACCGTGCGCGGCGTGCTCGCCACCGTGCCGGGCGCCACCACCGTGGTCTGCCTCATGCACCCGCGCCAGGACGTCACGCACCACCCGCTGGTCCCGGTGCTGCTCGCGGCCGGGACCGCGGTGTGGACCCAGCACCCGCGGTCGGTGAACAACGACCTGACGCTCGTGCACGAGCAGGCGCTGCTCGACGTCGCCGCGGGGATGGCGTTCCTGCGGGAGCGCGGCTTCGACGCGGTCGTCGTGCTGGGCAACTCCGGCGGTGGCCCGCTCTACGCGTTCTACCTGGAGCAGGCCGGGCTCCCCCCGGAGCGGCGCATCGCCACCACGCCCGGAGGGCGCCCGACCGGCCTGGCCGACGCCGTGCTGCCCCCGGCCGACGGCGCGGTCTTCCTGGCCCCGCACCCGGGGCAGGGGCGCCTGCTGCTGGCCTGCATCGACCCGTCGGTGGCCGACGAGGCCGACCCGCTGTCGGTGGTGCCCGATCTCGACCCGTACGACCCGGCCAACGGGTTCGCCGAGCCGCCCGCGAGCTCGTCCTACTCCGCCGCGTTCCTGGAGCGCTACCGCGCCGCCCAGCGCGACCGCGTCGCGCGGATCGACGCGGTGGCCCGCGCGCACCTGGCGCGTGCGGCCGAGGCCAGGGAGGCGTTCCGGCGGACCGGCGCCGCGGCCGACCGGCGCCGGGCGATCGCCCCCCGCGTCCTCACCGTCTTCCGCACCGACGCCGACCCGCGCACCGTCGACCTGTCGATCGACCCGAGCGAGCGGCCGTACGGGTCGCTGTTCGGCCGCAGGCCCGACCTCATCGACTACGGCCAGGTCGGCTTCGGCCGGCTCACCACGCCCGAGGCCTGGCTCTCCACGTGGTCGGGGCTGAGCTCGAACGCCGACTTCGTCCGCTGCGCGCCCGGGGTGACCGTGCCGACGCTGTTCGTCGAGCTCACCGGCGACCAGGCCGCGTTCCCGGCCGACTCGCGCCGGATGGTCGAGGCGCTCGGGGCGGCCGACCTCACCACGGCGACGGTCCGCGGGCTGCACTTCGGGGGCGCGATCGCCGAGGGGGAGCCCACCGGCAACGCGCTCGCCGCGGCGGTGATCGTCGACTGGCTCGGCGCGCGGCACGGGCTCGCCCCGCCGCCCTGACCGGCCCGCGGCCCGAGCGGGCGGCGGCCGGTCGGCCGGCTCCTAGGATGACCCCGTGAGCACCTCCGTCGAATCCACCGGCCGCGACGGGTCCCGCGCCGCTCCGGCCGGCCTCCTCACCCTCGGCGGCGCCCCGCTCCCGCTGACCGTCCCCGCGCGGGTCTACGTCTGCGGCATCACGCCCTACGACGTCACCCACCTCGGCCACGCCGCCACGTTCGTCTGGGCCGACGTCCTCACCCGCGTGGTGCGGATGACCGGCGTCGACACGGTCGTGACCCGCAACATCACCGACGTCGACGACGTGCTCACCCGCGCCGCCGCCGAGCGCGGCCGGGGCTACGACGAGTTCGGGCTGACCCAGGAGTTCTGGTTCGACCGCGACATGGCCGACCTGCACGTCCGGCCGCCGACACACGCGCCGCACGCCCGTCACCACGTCACCCACGTCGTCCGGCTCGCGGCGGCCCTGCTCGCCACGGGCGCGGCCTACGAGCGCGACGGGCACGTGTTCTTCCGCGGGGCCGGCGTGCCGGCCGCGACCGGGCTGGACCGGGCGGCGGCGCTGGCGCTGTCCCGCGAGTACGGCGACCGGCCCGACGACCCGCTGCGCGACGACCCGTTCGACGTGCCCGTCTGGCACCCCTCGGCCCCGGGCGACCCGGCCTGGCCCAGCCCGTGGGGACCGGGCCGGCCGGGCTGGCACGCCGAGTGCGCGGCCATGGCGCTGGCGACCCTCGGCGGCGTGGTCGACGTCCTCGCCGGCGGCGCCGACCTGGCGTTCCCGCACCACGCCTACCAGTCCGCGATGGCCTCCGCGGTCACCGGCGCCGCGCCGTTCGCCCGGCGCGGCCTGCGGGTGGGCACGGTCGGGCTGGCCGGGGCGAAGATGGCGAAGTCCACCGGCAACCTGGTGCTGGTCAACGACGTGCTGCAGGGCCGCCCGGCCGCGGCCGTCCGGCTGATGCTGCTGCACCGGGACTGGCGGGAGCCGTGGGACTACCGGCCCGAGGACGTCGACGCCGCCGTCGGCCGGCTCGAGGAGCTCTACGTCGCCGCCGGGATCCGCTCCGGGTCGGCCGGTGCCGTCGACCGCGTGCGGGCCGCGCTGCTCGACGACCTCGACGTGCCGGCCGCGGTCGGCGTCGCGATCGAGGCGGGCGGGGACGCGGCCCGCCAGGTGATCCGCACGCTCGCGCTGCAGTAGGCACCCCGGCGGCGTTGACGGGCCGTCCCGGGCTGACCACGATCACTGCGGCGACCGGGTCACCGGTCGGGTACGGACGCGCGCGCGAAGGAGCCGCAGCATGATCGTCATCAACGTCAAGTTCCCGGTGCGACCCGACAAGGTCGACGAGTGGCAGGAGCTGGCCGAGCGCTACGCGGCCGCGGTGAACGCCGAGGAGGGCTGCGTCTACTTCGAGTGGTTCCGCGGCCTCGGCGACCCCAACGAGTTCCTCTGCGTCGAGGGCTTCCGGGACGCCGACGCGGGCGGCGCGCACGTGAAGACCGAGCACTTCGGCTGGTTCGTCGAGAAGGCCCCCGACCTCGTGTCGGCCCAGCCGCAGATCATCTACGTGGACGCGCCGCAGGTGGACGGCTGGGGTCCGATGGGCGAGATCACGCCGCGCTGACCCCGGCGGCCGGGCACCGTCACGGGTTACGGTCACGCCGTGCGCGTCGTGGAGCTGTGGCGGTACCCGGTCAAGTCCCTGCAGGGGGAACGGGTGGAGGAGGTCGAGATCGGTCCCCGCGGGCTCGCGGGCGACCGCGGCTGGGCCATCTTCGACCTGGACACCGGGTTCGGGCTGACCGCGCGCCGGGCCGCCGAGCTGCTGTTCGCGTCGGCCCGGCTGCGCCCCGACGGCACCCCGGAGATCACGCTCCCGGACGGCTCGGTCGCCGCCGACGACGCCGCCCTCTCGGCCTGGCTGGGCCGCCGCGTCGCGCTCCGGGCCGCCGCCGACGTCGCGGGCGGGCGCCGCTACGAGAACCCGTCGGACACCGAGACCGAGGCCGAGGAGTCGTGGGCGCCGTTCGACGGGTCCACCGGGGCGTTCCACGACTCGGGCAGCGCGGCCGTCACGGTCGTGTCCACCGGCACGCTCGACGGCCGGGAGCGGCGCCGGTTCCGCGCCAACGTCGTCGTCGACGGGGCGGGCGAGGACGACCTCGTGGGCCGGACGGTCCGGCTCGGGGCCGCCGAGCTGGAGATCCTCGTGCCGGTCCCGCGCTGCGTCATGGTCACGCGCGCGCAGCCCGGCGGCGTGGAGATCGACCGCGACGTCCTGCGGCGGATCCACCGCGAGCACGGCGGCACGCTGTCCGTCGGCGGCACGGTGGCCCGGCAGGGCGCGGTCCGCGTCGGTGACGAGGTGGTGCCGTCGTGATCCGCCGGGCCCGCCGCGTCGACCTGCCCGAGCTGGTCGCGCTGCTCGCGGACGACCCGCTCGGCGCCGGTCGCGAGGTCCCCGACCTGTGGCCCTACGAGGACGCCTTCGAGGCGATCGACGCCGACCCGAACCAGGTGCTGGTGTGCGCCGAGGACGCCGGGGAGGTCGTCGGCACGCTGCAGCTCACCGTCGTCCCCGGGCTGTCGCGCGGCGGGATGCCGCGCGGCCAGATCGAGGCGGTCCGGGTGCGCGCGGACCGGCGGGGCCACGGGCTGGGCCGGACCCTCGTGGAGTGGGCGGTCGGCGAGGCGCGCCGCCGCGGGTGCGGCCTGGTCCAGCTGACCACCGACCGCTCCCGCCGCGACGCCCTCGGCTTCTACACCCGGCTGGGCTTCGTCGACTCCCACCACGGGCTCAAGCTCGGGCTGTAGCCCCGAGGCGGCGCAGGCCCCGCCACTGCAGGCCGGCGAACACCGCCACGGCCGCGGCCTGGGCGAGCACGACGGCCACGCCGAGGCCGGTCAGGGTCTCCCGGGCGGCCACCACGGCGACGACGCTGGCGACCACCCAGGCGGAGTTGCCGACGACGACGGCCCCCACGGCGCGCCGGTCCGGGACCGGCCGCGCCGCGAGCACGAGCAGCCCGGCCGCGAAGACGACGAGGAACACCCCGACCCCGACCAGCACGGGCGCGGGCGGGCCGAGCAGGTCGGCGAGCAGCGGGGCGGCCGCCACGCCGAGGACGCCGAGCGCACCCGACGCGACGGCGTCGAGCCGCAGGGCGGAGCGCAGCGGGCGGGCGGTGGCGGTGGTGGTCATCGGGGCTCCTGTCGTCGTGGTCATGACGACGAGCCTGCTGCCCGCGGGTCATCGGGTCGATGACCCCGGACGTCATGCGGCCCGCCACGCGCGGGAGGTGCGTGGCGGGCCGATGCGGGGGACGAGCCGATCAGCCGATCTGCTGGTTCTGGGTGACGGAGCCGCCCTCGGCCCCGGTCTGCGCCAGCTCGGTGAGGAACGCCGCCATGTCCATCGCCTGCATCGCGCCGACGCTGTTCTGGCCCTCGGTGACGTCCTCGGCCGACGGGCCCTCGACGCCGTCGAGGTCGTAGTTGACGATGCCGTCGGTACCCGGGGCCGCGGGGAGCTCCGGGGCGGCCGGGGCGGCCGGGGCCGCGACGTCGGGGGCCGCGAACTCGGGCGCCCCGAGCTCGGGGGCGGTCGGCAGCGCGAACGCGTCGCCGGCGGGGAGCGCGGGCGCGGCGGTGTTGACGGCCGGCATCTCCACGTTGAGGACGCCGGGGACGCTCATGCCGTCGGTGGTGGGGGCGCCCGGGAGGCCGGGGGCGGCGGGGAGGCCGGGGAGCCCGGGGGCGGCGGGGAGGCCGGGGGCGGCCGGGAGGCCGTCGGTGCCGGGGAGGCCGGGGGCGGCGGGGAGCTCGGGAGCGGCGGGGAGGCCGTCGGTGCCGGGGAGCGCGGGGAGCTCCGGGGCGGCGAGGGCGTGGCCGGCCAGGCCGACGCCCAGTGCGGCGATTCCCACCGCCGCGGCGGTCGTGCGCAGGCTGCGTCGAGCAAGGCTGCTCATGCTGGTGTCCCTTCAGACGCGATCGTGGTCAGACCGGTCAACGACACCCGCTGCGACCAGATGTGCACGTAACGTGGCCGAAACGGTGTTTCACTCGTTGCGGTGGACCAGGCGTGTCGCTGCCGGGGCATCATGATCGGTGTGGTGAGCCGGATCGCGGGTGTCGGCATCGGCGCGGGTGTCGGGGCGGGCCTCGGCGCCGGCCTGGGCGGGGTGGGCTGGTTCTACTCCGGCCTGCTCCTCGACACCCGCCGCGACCTCGTCCTGCCCGAGCGCGTGCTCCGGGTGCGGGACGGTGTCCTCACCCTCGCCGGCAGCAGGCTCGCCCGCCAGCCGGGCGTCTGGGGCGTGCGGTGGGCCGGCGGGCTCGCCCGCACGGGGCCGGTGGCCGCGGACCGGGGCACCGAGGTGGACCGCCCGCTCACCGGCGGGGACGTGCCGCCGCCCGGCGTCGACGCCGTGATGGACGCCGGGCCCTTCGACCCCGACCCGGGCGTGCACGGTCTCGCCTTCACCGAGGTCCACGTGGACACCCCGCTGGGGCCGGCGCCCGCCTGGCTCGTCCCGGCCGCGGAGGACACCTGGGTGATCGCGGTGCACGGTCGCGGCGGGGCCCGCCGGGAGGCGCTGCGGATCCTCCCGGCGCTGCACCGGATGGGGCTGCCGGTCCTCTCCGTCAGCTACCGCAACGACGGCGACGCCCCGGCCAGCCCGGACCGCCACGACCACCTCGGCGACGCGGAGTGGGAGGACGTGGCCGCCGCCGTCCGGTTCGCCCGCGCTGCCGGGGCCCGGCGGGTCGTGCTCTACGGCTGGTCGATGGGCGGGGCCGTCACCGGCGCGCTCCTGGACCGGGCCCCGGAGGCCGCGGCCGTCGCCGCCGTGGTGTGGGACGCCCCGCTCGTCGACTGGCGCGCCACGCTGCGCCAGCAGGCCCGCAACCGCCGCCTGCCCCCTGGCCTGACCCCGATCGCCACCGCCGTCACCAGCAGGCGCATCGGCATCGACTTCGACCGCTTCGACCTGCGCCGCCACCCGCCCGCCGTCCGCCCCCCGACGCTGCTGGTGCACACCGACGCCGACACCGCCGTGCCCGTGGCCGCGAGCCGTGCGCTGGCCGCCGCCGCGCCCGCGCTGGACTGGCCGATGCGCTACGTCGAGGTGCCGGAGATGGAGCACACGGCGGCCTGGAACGCCGACCCGCGGGCGTACGAGGACCTGGTCGCGGAGTTCCTGCGCGCGACGCTCTGAGACGGGACTGGCACGATGGGGGGCGTGACCGACACCAAGCAGACCGCGACGCTGCGGACGTCCGAGGGCGACATCAGGATCACCCTGTTCGGCAACCACGCCCCCAAGACCGTCGCCAACTTCACCGGGCTCGCCACCGGCGAGGGCAGCTACTCGCAGCCCAACGCCAGCGGCGGCGACAGCGGCCCGTTCTACGACGGCTCCGTCTTCCACCGCGTCATCAGCGGCTTCATGATCCAGGGCGGTGACCCCACCGGCACCGGCCGCGGCGGCCCCGGCTACCAGTTCGGCGACGAGTTCCACCCCGACCTGCAGTTCGACCGCCCCTACCTGCTGGCCATGGCCAACGCCGGCCCCGGCACCAACGGCTCGCAGTTCTTCATCACCGTGGGCCCGACGCCGCACCTCAACCGCCGCCACACGATCTTCGGCGAGGTCGCCGACGCCGAGTCCCGCGCCGTGGTCGACAAGATCGCCGCGACGAGCACCGACCGCTCCGACCGGCCGCTGACCGACGTCGTGATCCAGAAGGTGGACATCTCCGAGTGAGCGTCGGACCGGCCGGGCCGCCGCCGCACGCCCCGGTGGCGTGCGTGCGGCACCCCGACCGGCCCACCGGGCTCGCCTGCACCCGCTGCGGGCGCCCGTCCTGCCCGGAGTGCCTGCGCGAGGCGTCGGTCGGCTACCAGTGCGTCGACTGCGTCCGCGAGGGCGGCCGGGGGGTCCGCCGGGCCACCACGGTGGCCGGCGCGCCCCCGGGGGTGCGGCCCCTCGTCGTCCCCGTGCTCGTCGCGGTCAACCTGCTCGTCTTCGCCCTCACCGCGGCGCAGGCGGGCTCGATCGCCGCCAACTTCGACTCCGACCTGTTCGTGCGGTTCGCGCTCGTGCCCGAGCTGGCCGCGGCCGGGGAGTGGTGGCGGCTGGTCTCCTCGGGGTTCCTGCACATCGGGCCCCTGCACGTGGCGTTCAACATGTACGCCCTGTGGATCATCGGCCGGGACATGGAGGTCCTGCTCGGCCGCGGCCGATTCCTCGCCGTCTACCTGCTCGGCATGCTCGGCGGCGCGGCCGCCGTGATGTGGCTCCAGCCCGGCACCATCGTCGCCGGCGCGTCCGGGGCCGTCTTCGGGCTGATGGGTGGCCTGCTCGTCGCCGTGCTGCGGCTGCGCAGGCCCTACGGCCAGGTGCTCGGCCTGCTCGCCGTCAATCTGGCGCTGGGGTTCTTCGTCCCCGGCATCTCGTGGCAGGCCCACGTCGGCGGCCTGCTCGTCGGTGCCGCCGCCACGGCGGTGCTGCTCTACGCCCCGCCCGCGCGCCGTACCCCCGTGCAGGCGGGCGGCCTCGCCGCGCTGGCCGTGCTCGTGCTGCTGGCCATCGGGTCGGCCGCGCTCGCCCTGTAGCTCCCGCGCACCTTCCGGCCGTCCGCGCACGTCCCGACATGCGCGAACGGCCGGAAGGTTCGCGATTCAGGGGCGGAGGTCGACCAGGCGGGACGCGACGTCGCGGGGGTCCGCGCCGAGGTCGAGGCGGCCGAACACCAGCAGGCGCTCGCCGCCGTCCGGGGACACCGTGTCCACCTCCAGCAGCACGCCGTCGCGGCCCAGGCGCCGCGTGGGCACCAGCCGGACGTCCTGCACGAGCGGCCAGGGGTGGTGCCGGGGGCGCAGCAGCCCGCCGACGGTGAGCCCGTCGGCGTCGGCGCGCAGCCGGGGCCGGGCCCGGGTGGTGTACACCGCTCCGGCGAGCAATCCGACGGCGGCGGCGCCGGCGATCAGCAGGCCCGGCCGGTCGGCCCCGGTCGCGACGAGCAGCGCGCACCAGAGCGCGGCGGCCGTCGCGGCCGTCCACAGGACGGCCACCAGGCCCGCCGTCGGGGCCCACTCCTCATGATCACTCACGGTAACTTGTCCACAGCGTCCATCCACACTGGGGACTACTTACAGCGGTGTGTTTCCGCTGTTCAGCGCCATCTCATCGTCATCAGAAGGCCGATTACGATGAGTGAGAAGCCGATGAGGAAGTTGAAGGAGCCGAGCTCGCGCATGACCGGGATGACGTCGCCCGCGAGGTAGTTGACGACCAGCCAGGCCAGCCCGACGATCCACAGGCCGATGAACACCGCGACGTAGACGGGGTGCGTGGGGCCCTTCACCTTCACCGGCGTGGTGCTCGCCCTCTCACCGGGCGGCGGGGTGTAGACGGGCTTCTTGCGGACCTTGCTCTTCGGCATCTGCAGACCTCGTGTGTCGACGGGCGCGGGGGATCGGCCGCGCGGGCGCTGCCGCCCACGGTAGCGCGTGCGGGCCCCGGGGAGCAGGGGCGACGCCGCTCAGGCGCTCGCGGCCACCGCGGCGGTCTCGGCCGTGAGGGCCTCGACGACGGGCTCGGGCACCGGGTGGCCCGCCGACGCCATCCAGGTCGCGAGCAGCCGGTGCCCGCCCTCGGTGAGGACGGACTCCGGGTGGAACTGCACGCCGTGCACCGGCAGCTCCCGGTGCCGCACGGCCATGATGACCCCGCCCTCCGTGCGCCCGGTGGCCTCGAGCTCGGCGGGCAGCGTGTCCGGCCGGATCGACAGCGAGTGGTAGCGGGTGGCGACGAAGGGGTCCGGCAGCCCGGCCAGGACGCCCGCCCCGTCGTGGTGCACGAGCGAGGTCTTCCCGTGCAGCAGCTCGGGGGCGCGCTCGACGACACCGCCCCAGGCCACGCCGATGGCCTGGTGGCCCAGGCAGACGCCCAGCAGCGGCGTCGCCGTCGCGGCGGCACGGCGGATCGCGTCGATGCTGCACCCGGCCCGCTCCGGGGTGCCGGGGCCGGGGCTGACGAGCACGCCGTCGACGTCGTCCAGCTCGTCGAGGTCCACCTCGTCGTTGCGGCGCACGACCGGGTCGGCGCCGAGCTGGGCGAGGTACTGGACCAGGTTGTAGACGAAGCTGTCGTAGTTGTCGATCACGAGCACGCGCATGGCACCAGTGTCCCCGACGGGACCTCAGTTGTCCCCGAAGATCCCGCCACCCGCGTCGCCGTAGGTGATGACGAGCTGGTCGCCGTCCTCGAACGCCTCGCCGGGCTGGATGGACTGCTCGATGACCCGGTTGTCCTGGTTGGGGTTGTCCACCGAGCGCTCCTGCTCGCGGATGTCGCCGCCGTCGAAGCCCGCCTCGCGGAGCGTGTCGATCGCGGAGCCGCGGTCCAGGCCGAGCAGGTCCGGCACGGTGAGCTGGTTGCCGCGCGAGACCTGGATGACGATCGTGGAGTTCGGCGGGACCTGCTGGCCGGCGGCCGGGTTCGTGCCCAGCACGTCGCCCTCGTCGTCGCCGCCGTCGACCTGCTCGTCGCGGACGTCGGTGAAGCCCGCGGCCTGCAGCGTCTGGCGGGCCTGGTCGAGGCTCTGGCCCTCGGTGGGCGGCACCGCGACGGTGGTGACCTCGCGCCCGATCACCAGGTTGACCGGGGTGCCTGCCGCCACGGTGACGCCGGCCGCCGGGTCGGAGGACAGGACCCGGCCGACCTCGTCGGCGTTGGTCGTGTCCTGCTCGGTGACCGTGCCGACGGCCAACCCGTCACCGACGAGCAGGGCCTCGGCCTCCTGCTGCGTGAGCCCGGTGAGCGCGCCGATCCGCACCTCGGACGGCCCGCTGCCCACGGTGAGGGTGACCGTCGAGCGCTCCTCGACCTCGGTGCCCGGCGGGGGGTTGGTGGAGAGCACCAGCCCGTCCTGCTCGACGGGGGACTCCGCCTCCACGATGTCCACGTTGAGGTTCTGGCCGAGCAGCGCGGTGCGGGCCGCCTCCTGCTGCTGGCCGACGACGTCGGCCAGCGGGAACCGCTCGGGTGCCGCGGGGCCCCCGAAGATCTGGTAGGCCACGAACCCGATCAGGGCCAGCGCGACGGCGACCGCCGCGGCGATGCCGATGACGCGGCCGGTGCCGCGGCGCGGCTCGTCGTCGTCGTAGTAGTCGGGGACGGCGGCGGGCGGCAGCGTGTGCCGGCCGGTCGCGCCGATCCGCCGGGTGGGGCCGGTGCGCGTGGGGGAGGTGAGCATCGCGGTGCGCTCGTCGTCGCTCATCACGATCGGCGCCATCGGGGACTGGCCGCTGCGCACGCGCACCAGGTCCGAGCGCATCTCCGCGGCCGACTGGTAGCGGTTGGCCGGGTTCTTCGACAGCGCCTTGAGCACGACGGCGTCGAGCGCGGGCGGGATGTCCGGGTTGAGCTCGGACGGGCGCCGCGGGTCCTCCCGCACGTGCTGGTAGGCCACGGCCACCGGGGTGTCACCGGTGAACGGCGGCTCGCCGGTGAGCAGTTCGAAGACCACGCAGCCGGCGGCGTAGACGTCGGAGCGCGCGTCGACGGCCTCGCCGCGCGCCTGCACGGGGGAGAGGTACTGCGCCGTGCCGATGACGGCCGCGGTCTGCGTGACGTTCTGGCCCTCGCCCAGCGCGCGGGCGATGCCGAAGTCCATGACCTTCACCGCGCCGGCGTGGTTGATCATGATGTTCGCGGGCTTCACGTCGCGGTGGATGATCTGGTGGCGGTGGCTGAAGTCCAGCGCCGCGCACACGTCGGCCATCACCTCGATGACGCGCGACTGCGGCATCGGGCCCGTGGTCTTGACGATGTCGCGCAGCGTCTGCCCGTCGACGTACACCATGACGATGGAGGGCAGCGGGCCGAACTCGCTCTGCACCTCGCCGGTGTCGTACACGGCGACGATCGCGGGGTGGTTGAGGGCGGCGGCGTTCTGCGCCTCGCGCCGGAAGCGCATCTGGAACTGCGGGTCGCGCGCCAGGTCGGCCCGCAGCACCTTCACCGCCACGTCCCGGCCCAGCCGCGTGTCGAGCCCGCGGTGGACCTCGGACATGCCGCCGTAGCCGAGCGTCTCGCCCAGCTCATAGCGCTCGGACAACAGACGGGGCGTGGTCATCGGGGCCTCTGGGAGGTCGGTGGGGTCCAGGTCATCATGCCGGTCGTGGCGTCGGATCCCGGTGTCGCCCCCGCGAGCACCGCGATCTCCGTCGCTGCGCCGGTCACCGCACCCTGCGGTGCGCCGCCGTCGGGCTCCCCCTCCCCGAGGGCCCGCACGATGTAGATCCCCAGCACCACCGCCGCGACCGTGAGCAGCACGAACAGCACCAGCAGCAGCCCGCGGCCCGGCCCCCTGGCCGGCGCGAGGTGCAGCGGGCCCGTGGCGGGCGCCGGCGGGCGGGGCCGGGCGGCGGGTCGCGGCGGCGCGGGGCGCGGACGCGCCGGCGCCACCGGGTCGGGCACGGCGACCGGGTCCTCGTACAGCTCCGCGGCGAGCGGTCGGCTGGGTGCGGCGACGGTGTGGTCGGCGGGCGCCAGCCCGGACGGCAGCGGCATCGGGTCGCCGCGCCGCACGGCCGCGACGGCGTCCGCGAACTCCCCGCCGGTGGCGTAGCGCAGCGCCGGGTCCTTCACCAGTACCGACTCGATGAGCCGCCGGGCCGGCAGCGGGACCGAGTCCGGCAGCGGCGGCGGCTCCTCGCGCACCTGCATCATCGCGACGGCGACGGCGCTCTCCGCGCGGAACGGGCGGTGCCCGGCCAGGCACTCGTAACCGACGATGCCGAGGGAGTACACGTCGCCCGCGGGGCCCGCCTCGGCGCCGCTGGCCTGCTCGGGGGCGATGTAGTGCGCGGTGCCCATGACCATGCCCGAGCGGGTGACCGGCACCGCGTCGGCGGCCTTCGCGATGCCGAAGTCGGTGATCTTGATGAGCCCGTCGGTGCGGACCAGGATGTTGCCCGGTTTCACGTCGCGGTGCACGAACCCGCGCTCGTGGGCGGCCTGCAGCGCGCGGGCGGTCTCCTCGATGACGCGCAGCGTCTCGGCCGTCGGGAGCGGGCCGCGGGCGATCACCGCCGACAGCGGCTCGCCGCGCACCAGCTCCATGACCAGGTAGGCGGTGCGCTTGCCGCCCTCGCCCGGGGTGTCCTCGCCGTAGTCGTGCACGGCGGCGATGCCGGTGTGGTCCAGCGAGGCGACCGTGCGCGCCTCGATCCGGAAGCGGTGCAGGAACTCCGGGTCGTCGGACAGCTCCGGGCGCAGCACCTTGACCGCGACCTCCCGGCCCAGCCGGGTGTCGGTGGCCTGCCAGACCTCGCCCATCCCGCCGACCGCGATCCGCCGGTCCAGCTGGTAGCGGTCGGCGATCAGCTGGCCGGCGGCGAGGACGGTCACCGTGCCCCACCCGTCACTGGCCCGGGCCCGTCACTGGGTGCCCCGCAGCGCCGCTCCGATCACCGCACGCCCGATCGGGGCCGCGACCTCGCCACCCGTCGCGGCCAGGTTGTTGCGGTCGCCGCCGGACTCCACCAGCACCGCGACGGCGATCTGCGGGTCCTCGGCCGGGGCGAACGCCACGTACCAGACGTGCGGCGGGGTGTTCTTCGGGTCGGCGCCGTGCTCGGCCGTGCCGGTCTTCGCGGCGATCTGGATGCCGCGGATCTTGCCGGCGTTGCTGTAGCTGTTCTCGTTGTTGACCATCAGCTCGGTGAGCGTCTGCGCGATCTGCGGGCTGACGGCCTGGCCGAGCTGGTCGGGGTCGGTGGAGTCGACGACCGAGAGGTCCTGGCTCTGGACCTCCTGCACCAGGTAGGGCGCCATCAGCGTCCCGCCGTTGGCGATCGCGGCCACGACCATCGCGTTCTGCATCGGGGTCAGGGCGACGTCGCGCTGGCCGATGCTCGACTGCTGCAGCGCCGCGGTGCCCTCGATGTCGCCGATGGTGGACGGCGCCACCTGCATCGGGATGGCGATCTCCTCGGTGCCGATGCCGAACGCCTCGGCCTGGTCGCGCAGCGCCTCCTCGCCCAGGTCGGCGGCGAGCTCGGCGAACGCGGTGTTGCACGAGCGCTGCAGGGCGTCGCGCAGGCTCGCGGTCTGCCCCGTGCCGCACTGGTTGCCGTTGAAGTTCTGCAGCTGCGTGGCGGTGTCCGCCAGCGTGATGGACGAGGCCGCGGTGAGCTGGCTGTCGGGGGTGTAGCGCCCGCTCGCGAGCGCCGCGGCCACGTCGATGAGCTTGAACGTCGACCCGGGCGGGTAGGCCTCCTGGATCGCGCGGTTGGTGAGCACCGACGGCGAGGCGTCGGTGTACTCGGCCCACGTGTCCTGCTGCTCCTGGGCGCTGAAGCTGGCCAGCGGGTTCGGGTCGTAGGACGGCGTGGAGGCCATCGCCAGGATCGCCCCGGTGCGCGGTTGCAGCGCGACGACCGACCCGGTGTAGCCGCGGTCGGCGAGCGCGTCGTAGGCGGCCTGCTGGACCTCGGGGTCGATCGTGGTGACGACGTTGCCGCCGCTGGGGTCCCGGCCGGTGATGAGGTCCGACAGCCTGCGGGTGAACAGCCGGTCGTCGCTGCCGTTGAGCACGTCGTTCTCGGCGCGCTCCAGCCCGCCCGCGCTGTAGATCAGCGAGTAGTAGCCGGTGACCGAGGCGAACGCGGGGCCCGACGGGTACTCGCGCTGGAACGGGTACTGCCCCTCGCTCTCCACGCTCCGCGCGAGCACCTGCCCCTGCGCGCTGATCTGGCCGCGCTGGCGCGAGTACTCCGCCAGCAGCACGCGCTGGTTGCGCTGGTCGGTGCGCAGGTCGCCGGCCTGGACCACCTGCACGTAGGTCAGGTTCGCCATGAGCAGCAGGATCATCGCCATCACGGCGATGGCGATGCGGCGGACGGGGGTGTTCACAGCCGAGAACCGATCATGAGGGCCGCTCCACCAGTTCGGTCCCGGCCTCCGCGATCGGCGGCAGCGGGGTGGCCGGGCGGCGGGGCAGCGGGGCGCGGGCGGCGTTCGAGATGCGCAGCAGCAGCGCGACCAGCGCGTAGTTGGCCACGAGCGACGACCCGCCGTAGGACAGGAACGGCAGCGTCAGGCCGGTGAGCGGGATCAGCTTGGACGCCCCGCCGGCGACGATGAAGACCTGCAGCGCGAGGGTGAAGGCCAGCCCGCAGGCCAGCAGCTTGCCGAAGCTGTCGCGCACGGCGAGCGCGCTGCGCAGCCCGCGGGTGATCATCTCGAGGTAGATCAGGAGGATCGCGGCCAGCCCGATCAGGCCCAGCTCCTCGCCGAGGGAGGAGAGCATGAAGTCGCTCTCGGAGAACGGCACCAGCTCGGGGCGCCCGGCGCCCAGCCCGGTGCCGCCCAGCCCGCCGGTGCCCAGCCCGAACAGCGCCTGCCCGATCTGGAACCCGGAGCCGTCGAAGTCGGCGAAGGGGTCGAGCCAGACCTGCACGCGGGTGCGGACGTGGCCGAAGAGCTGGTAGGCCACGAACCCGCCGGCCGCGAAGATGGACAGGCCGATGACCAGCCACGACACCCGCTCGGTCGCGGTGTAGAGCAGCACCAGGACGATGCCGAAGAACAGCAGCGAGGTGCCGAGGTCGCGCTCCAGGACGAGCACGCCCACCGAGAACGCCCAGGCCAGCAGCAGGGGGGCGAGGTCCCGGGCGCGGGGCAGCTCCATGCCGAGGAACGAGCGCCCGGCGGTGCTGAACAGCTCCCGCTTCTGCACCAGGTAGGCGGAGAAGAACACGATGAGCAGGATCTTGGCGAACTCACCGGGCTGGATCGAGAAGATGCCGACCCGCAGCCAGATCTTCGCGCCGTTGACCTCGGAGATCGAGGACGGCAGCACGCCGGGCAGGGCGAGCAGGATCAGGCCGACGAACCCCGCGGTGTAGGCGTAGGAGGCGAGCTTGCGGTGGTCGCGCACGAGCCACAGCACGCCGACGAACAGCAGCAGCCCGACGGCGGTCCAGGCGACCTGGCGCGGGTAGAGCGCCGTGGGCAGCTCCTGCGCGCGCTCCAGCGCCCTGGCCGCCTTGGCCAGGTCGATCCGGTAGATCATCACCAGCCCCAGCCCGTTGAGCAGGGCCACGGCGGGCAGGATCAGCGGGTCGGCGTAGGGGGCGAAGCGGCGGACGGCGAGGTGCGCGACGGTGAACAGCCCCAGGTAGGCGGCGCCGAGGAACAGCAGCTCGCGGGTGAGCTCCTGCTCCTGGTTGGCCTCCACCAGGATCAGTGCGCCGGTGACGAGCACCGCGGCGAACGCCAGCAGCACCAGCTCGATGTTCCGCCCCGTCGGTGGTGCCTGCGGGGCGGGCGGTGCGGTGTGGGCGTCGGCCATCAGCCCTCCGGCCGGCAGGTGACCCCGGGCTCGAGCGGCGCGACCGGCGGCGGGGCCTGCTCGTAACCGGGGTACACGAGGTCGGGCAGGGTGGCGATCGGGCCGCCGGTGGCCGGCGCGGCCTCCGTGCAGACCGGCAGCAGCCGCGTCCGCAGCCGCTCGACGTACTCGCGCGCCCCCTCGAGGCCGCCGTCGGCGACGACCCCGTTGCGGATCGCGTCGCGGTCGGCCTCGGGCAGGTCGGCCAGGGCGATGCCGGTGGGCTGCGGGCCCCAGTGCAGCGGCTGCCCCAGCACCTCGCCGCGGACGCCCTGGTAGATCACCACCGAGTCGCCGGGCGGCTCGACGCCCACGTAGTACTGCTGGGCGACCCAGATGCGGGCGAGCACGCCCGCGCCGACGAGCACGGCCAGCACGGCGGCCACCGCCACCATCACGCGCAGCCGCGAGCGGTGCGCCGCGGGCGCCGGGGCGGGCGGGGCGACGCGCTGCGGCGCCGGTCGGGTGAGCGTGGTGGCCGAGGCGCGCGCGGCGGCCGAGTCGGGCCGCGGGCCCTCGTCACCGTCGCCCACGGAGCCGCCGAGCACCGGCGCGTCCTCGCCGAAGTCGATGTCGACGACGTCGGCGACGATGCAGGTGATGTTGTCGGGGCCGCCGCCGCGCAGCGCGAGCTCGATCATGCGGTCGGCGCAGTCGCGGGGGTCGCGGTAGGACTGCAGCGTGTCGGCCAGCGTCTCGTCGCTGACGACGCCGGACAGCCCGTCGGAGCACAGCAGGTAGCGGTCGCCCGCGCGGGCCTCGCGGATCGTCAGCGAGGGCTCGACGTCCTGGCCGGTGATGGCGCGCAGCAGCAGCGAGCGCTGCGGGTGCGTGTGCGCCTCCTCCTCGGTGATCCGGCCCTCGTCGATCAGCGACTGGACGAACGTGTCGTCCTTGGTGATCTGGGAGAGCACGCCGCCGCGCAGGAGGTAGGCGCGGGAGTCGCCCACGTGCACCATGCCCAGCCGGGACCCGGCGAACAGGATGGCCGTCAGGGTGGTGCCCATGCCCTCGAGGTCCGGGGCGTCGGCCACGTGGCGGGTGATGGCCGCGTTGCCCTCGACCGTGGCGTCGCGGAGCTGGCGCAGCAGGTCGTCGCCCGGGTCGTCCTCGTCGAGGGGGGCCAGCGCGGAGATGACCAGCGACGACGCGACCTCGCCCGCGGCGTGCCCGCCCATGCCGTCGGCCAGCGCGAGCAACCGGGGGCCGGCGTACACGGCGTCCTGGTTGTTCTGCCGGACGAGCCCGCGGTCGCTGCGGGCCGAGTAGCGCAGGACCAGCGTCATCGTGCGACTCCGGCGGCTCGGTCGGCTGCGGTTTCGCCGGCTGGGAACAGCCTCATGATCGGAGCTCGATCACCGTCTTGCCGATGCGGACAGGGACTCCCAGGGGGACCCGGGTGGGTCCGGTGACCTTAGCCCGGTCCAGGTACGTCCCGTTGGTCGACCCGAGGTCCTCCACGTACCAGTCCTCCCCCTGCAGCGAGATGCGCGCGTGCCGGGTCGAGGCGTAGTCGTCGTCGAGCACCAGGGTCGAGTCGTCCGCGCGCCCGATGAGGATCGGCCGCGAGTCCTCCAGCGACACCCTGGTGCCCGCCAGCGCCCCCGCCGTGACCAGCAGCTGGCGCGGCGTGCGGGCGCGCCCGGCGCGGGGGGCGCCGCTGCCGCCCCGTCCGGGGAACATGGCCCGCAGGCCGGACGCGGCGTACAGGTCGGAGCGCACCACGCGGAGCGCGACCAGCACGAACAGCCAGAGGAGGGCGAGGAAGCCCGCCCTGGTCAGCTGCAGCACCAACTCGGGCACTCGCGGCGAACTCCTTCTCCGGCGTCGGGGTCGATCGGGACTGCGGGACGGACTGCGGGTCGGGCCTACCCGACCGCGCTCACTGCGTGCGGAAGACCAGGCTCGAGTGGCCGACCCGGATGACGTCGCCGTCGTTGAGCTGCCAGGTCTGCACCGGGTTGCCGTTGACCGTGGTGCCGTTGGTGGAACCGAGGTCGGTCAGCGTGGCGGCCTGACCATCCCAGCTGATCTCCAGATGACGGCGCGACACGCCGGTGTCGGGCAGTCGGAACGCCGACTCCTGGCCCCGGCCGATGACGTGGGTGCCCTGGGTCAGCTCGTAGTTGCGGCCCGAGCCGTCGTCCAGCGTCAGCGTGGCGGTGTAGCCCTGCTGCTGGCCGTAGCCCTGCTGCCCGTAGCCCTGGTCGTAGCCGCCCTGCTGCTGGCCGTAGCCCTGCTGCTGGCCGTAGCCCTGGTCGTAGCCGCCCTGCTGGTAGCCCTGGTCGTAGCCCTGCTGGCCGTAGCCGGGCTGGCCGCCGTAGCCGCCCTGCTGGGGCGCGTAGCCCTGCTGGCCGTAGCCCTGGTCGTAGCCCTGCTGGCCGTAACCGGGCTGGCCGCCGTAGCCCTGCTGGCCGTAGCCCTGGTCGTAGCCGCCCTGCTGCTGGCCGTAGCCCTGCTGCTGGTCGTACCCGCCCTGCTGGCCGTAGCCCTGCTGGTCGTAGCCCTGCTGCTGGTCGTGGCCCGGCTGGCCGTACGCCGGAGGGGCGTAGGTCTGCTGCCCGTATCCGGGGGCGCCACGGTCGTAGCCGTACTGCCCGTTCTCCTCGGGGTGGCCCGGTTGCTGGCTCATGGGTTGCTCTCCTGCGTCGCTAGCTCGTACTGCGTCCCGACGGGAAGCATCGGGGTCGACGGACGAGCGGGTGCGGAACTGTCCCGTGTGCAGCGCATCGGAGCGCTCCAGGAAGACTACGACCTCGCCGTAGGTGTCCCAGCCCTGGTCGGCGAGTTGCTGGGTGACGTAGCCCGACAGCGAGTCCACGATCTGTGTCGTGTCGCCCGCCATCCGGTCGAAATCGGCAGGGGCGAGCAGCACCGTGTACCGGTTCGGCGCCAGGAGACGCCCCCCCGCGAGCTGCTCGATGTGGTCCTCGGCTTCCCGGAGCAGCCCCTGCATGACCTCCTGGGGGACGACGCTGCCTCCGAAGACACGCGCGAAGGCGTCGCCCACCATCCCTTGTAGACGGCGCTCGAACCTTCCGACGCGACCCAACCCGATCTTCCTCCTTCCCGCAACGGCGTGTTGCGGACAGCACCGATCGTATCTGTGCTAGCCGTCAGAGTGTCGCCCCCCGATGCGGGGGTCCCCGGCGGGGGGTGCTAACTTCTCCTGGCCAGGGCGAGTGGCGGAATGGCAGACGCGCACGGTTCAGGTCCGTGTGTCCGAAAGGACGTGAGGGTTCAACTCCCTCCTCGCCCACCAGCACCACCCCGGACGACCGCAGGTCGTCCCGGATGATCCGCGAGCACCGTCAGGTCGGCCGCGGGCTCCCCGTAGCGGTCGTAGGCCGGCAGCGTCCAGCGCACCTCCTCCGGCAGCGTCCTGGCCAGTGCCGCGGCCCCCATCCGCAGGTGCACCGTCAGCTCCAGCGGCAGGCCCCGGCCCAGCAGCAACCCGCCGGCGAGCAGCACGACGCCGTCGGCGGGCAGGTCGGTGTAGCGGTCGCGGAACGCGCGGTCGGCCGCGGCGTCCCACAGCCGCGGCAGCACCCGCCCGGAACCGTCCGGGGCGGCCGGGTCGAGCACCTCGCGGCGCAGCGCGGCGGTGTCGAGCCAGCCGTCGAGGAACTCGTCCGGGTCGTCGCGGCCGTACTCCAGGCGCACCGAGGCGGGGCGCAGGAAGTCGCCCGCGTCCACCACCACCGTCGCCCGGCCGCGGGTCCGCAGCACCTCGGCCGTGCGCCGGGCGAGCGCCACGGGACCGGTGGGCGGCGGCCCGTCCAGCGCGGCGCGCACCCGGCCGGGTCGCGCCGCGACGAGATCGGCCACCTCGTCGACGAGCCGTCCCGGACTGATCGCCTCCACCCGCACCCGGCCGATGGTGCCCGCGCCCGGCCCGCCGCGCACGGGCCGGGCGCGGGGGGCCGGGCTACTGCCGGTAGTTCTCCACCACGTTCGGCGGCCGCTCCTGTGCGCCGTCGGGGTCCAGCCCGGCGCGGCGGCGGGCGTCGCGCTGGCGCAGCAGGTCCCAGGTCCGGTCCAGCTGGACGCCCAGGTCGTCCAGACGGGCCCGTTCCTCGTCGGACAGCGGCTGCCCGATGTGCGCCCGTTCCAGGCCGTGCTCCTCGGCCACCAGCTCGTCGATGCGGCGGTGCAGTTCGTCGTCGTCCATCGGTACTCCCATCCGTTGGGTGAGGGGCGTCAGCCGGTCCGTGCACCACACTGGACCGGTGGAGAGCGGCCCTTCGTCGATCACGCGCGCCCTGCGCGTGGTGGAGGCCGTGGCCGCGGCGGGTGACGGTGTGACGGCCAAGGCCATCGCGCGCCGGCTCGGTTGCCCGCTGCCCACGGTCTACCGTGCGCTGGGTACCCTCGTCGAGGAGGGATACCTCGTCCGGCTGCACGCCGTGCGCGGCTACGGTCTGGGCTACCGGATCGCCGAGCTGCAGCGCAGCCTCGCCGCCCAGGTCCGGCCGCCCGCCGTCGTGCGGGCCGCGCTGCACGAGCTGCACAACTCCGTCGGCGCGGCCGCCCACCTCGTGGTCTTCCGCGACGCGGACGTCGTGCTCGCCGCGGTGGACGACTGCACCGACCACCCCCGCCCCGACGGCTTCGAGGTCGGCGAGCCCGTCCCGGCCCACGCGATCGCGGCCGGGAAGGTCCTGCTGGCCGGGCAGCGGCTGGTGCGCGTCGGGGAGCTGCTCGAGCGCGCGGGGGCCGCCCGGCTCACCAGCCGCACGCTCGTCGACCGGCGGGCGCTGGACCGCGAGCTGCTGCGGGTCCGGTCCGCGGGGGCCGCGGTGGAGGTCGACGAGTACCGCACCGGCCAGGCCGCGCTCGCCGTGCCGGTGCGCTCGGCCGACGGGGAGGTGCGGGCCGCGCTGGGGGTGTCGGTCAGCCGGGCGGAGTTCACCGAGCGCCGCTGGGAGCTGGAGGTCGCGGTGCGCCACGCCGCGGGCCGCGCTGCCCGGGCCGGCCGCGAGGACCGCACCGGGGCGGCGTCGGGCCCCCTGCCCTGAGTCCTTGCCCCGCCTTCCTGCCCCCGAGCCGGGGTCAGGCGAGGGCCGCCAGCTCGTCGAGCTCGCGCAGGCTCGCGTCGACGCCCGCGTCGCCGCCGGGCGTGCCGTGGTCGCCCAGCTCGAACAGCACCCGGTCGACGCCCGCGGCGGCGTAGGACTCCAGCGCGCGCGGGCTGCGCGCCGCGCCGTAGACGCTGACCGTCGGGCGCGGGCGGCCCGCGTCGGCGGCGCGGGAGCGCAGCTCGGCGACGCGCGCCGCGAACGCCTCCATCGCGTCGGCCGGGACCCGCAGCGGCATCCAGCCGTCGCCGTGGGAGAGCACCCGGTCCAGCACCGTCGGCCCGCCGCCGCCGACCAGGATCGGCGGCACCCGCACCGGCTTGGGCCACGACCAGCTCGCCGAGAAGTCGACGAACTCGCCGTGGAACTCGGCCTCGTCGCGGGTCCACAGCTCCCGCATCGCGGCGACGTGCTCGAGCATCCGGGCCGTCCGCCGCTTCGGGTCGACGCCGTGGTGGGCCATCTCCTCGACGTTCCAGCCCGGCCCGACGCCCAGCTCGAAGCGCCCGCCGCTGATCCGGTCGACGCTGGCCACGGCCTTGGCCAGGACGATCGGGTCGTGCTGGGCCACGAGGGAGACGCCGGGGCCCAGCGCGATCCGCTCGGTCACCGCGGCGGCCGCCGCCAGCGCGACGAACGGGTCGTAGGTGTGCGCGTAGCGGGTGGGCAGCTCGGCGCCGCCGGGCCACGGGGAGATCCGGCTGGTCGGGATGTGGGTGTGCTCGGTGACGAACAGCGCGGCGAAGCCCCGCTCCTCCACCGCCCGGGCCAGGTCGACGGGCGCGATGCCGTAGTCGGTGAGGAAGGTGACGACGCCGTGGTCCATGAACGGATCATGCAACGCATGCCGGTCCGGGCATAGCCTCGGCCCATGACCCCGAGCGCGACCCCGACCATGACCCCGCCGTTCCGGGCCGACCACGTCGGCAGCCTGCTGCGGCCCCCGGCCCTCATCGACGCCAGGGCGGCCCACGCGGCGGGCTCGCTGGACGACGCGGGCCTGCGGGCCGTCGAGGACGCCGCGATCCGCGACGTCGTGGCGCTGCAGGAGGAGGTCGGCCTGGCCGCCGCGACGGACGGGGAGTTCCGCCGCACGTCGTGGCACATGGACTTCATCTACCGCCTCGGCGGCATCTCCCGCACCGACGAGCAGATCCGCGTGACCATGCGCAACGCCGCGGGCGAGGGCGCGTTCACCTCGGCGGGGCTGGCGATCGACGGCCGGGTGCGCCTGGACGAGCCGATCTTCGCCGACCACTTCCGGTTCCTCGCCGACACCGTCACCACGGCGGTGCCGAAGCTGACCATCCCGTCGCCGAGCATGGTGCACGCCCGCGGCGGCACCGCGGCGATCGACACGTCGGTCTACCCCGACGTCGAGGAGTTCTGGGCCGACCTGTCGGCCGCCTACGCCGCACAGCTCCGCGGGATGTACGACCTGGGGTGCCGGTACCTGCAGCTCGACGACACCAGCCTCGCCTACCTCAACGACCCGGCGCACCGCGACGCGCTGGCGGCCAAGGGCAACGACCCGGCCACCCAGCACCTGCGCTACATCCGCCAGATCAACGCGGCGATCGCCGACCGGCCCGACGACATGGTCGTCACCACGCACATGTGCCGCGGCAACTTCCGCTCCTCGTGGGCCGCGGAGGGCAGCTACGACTTCGTCGCCGAGGCGCTGTTCGGCGAGCTGGGCGTGGACGGGTTCTTCTGCGAGTTCGACGACGAGCGCTCCGGGGGCTTCGAGCCGCTGCGGTTCGTCCCGCCGGGCAAGCGGGTGGTGCTCGGGCTGGTCACCACGAAGACCGGGGCGCTGGAGGACGCCGACGCGCTCAAGCGGCGCATCGACGAGGCCGCGAAGTACGTGCCGCTCGACCAGCTGTGCCTGTCCCCGCAGTGCGGGTTCTCCTCCACCGTCGAGGGCAACGACCTCACCGTCGACGAGCAGCGGGCCAAGCTCGCGCTGGTCGTGCAGGTCGCCCAGGACGTCTGGGGATGACCGCGGGGGAGGGCCCGCGCGGGTGGGCGGCGCCGCTGCACACCCGGGTGCTCGACCTCGCCGGCGTCGGGGCGGGCACGCGGGTGCTCGACCTCGGCTGCGGCACCGGCGGGTTCGCCGCCGCGGCCGTGGCGCGCGGGGCCCGGGTGCTCGGGCTCGACCTCGACCCGGTCGCCGTGGAGCGGGCCGCCGCCGCCGTGCCCGGGGCGCGGTTCGCCGTGGGCGACGCCACCGAGCTCGGCGACCCCGGCCCGCACGACGTCGCCGCGGCCGTCCAGCTGCTCCCGCACGTCGCCGCGCCGGGGCGGGTGCTGGCCGGGGCCGGGCGGGTCGCGCCCGTCGTCGTCGCCACGGTGTGGGGCCGGGAGGACGAGTGCGGGGTGCGCGCGTTCGGGGAGGCCCTGGAGGGGTTCCTGGGCCCGCGCCGGCCCGCGCCCGCCCTCGACGCCGCCGCGCTGCGCGCCCTGGCCGTCGACGCCGGGCTGGCGGTCGCCGCGCTGGAGGAGGTCGTCTGCCCGTTCGTCTACGACGACGAGGACGACGTGCTGGCCCCGCTGTTCTCCTCCGGGATCGGGCACGCCGCGATGCGCGCGGCCGGCCCGGTCGCCGTGCGGGACGCGGTGCTCGGGCGGATGGAGCGGCACCGCCGCCCGGACGGGTCCTACGTGCTGGAGAACCTGTTCCGGGTGCTGCTGCTCAGCCGGTGAGCCGGGCCAGCAGCCCGGCGTGGTCCCAGAGCGTGCGGTGGCTGGTGATCCGGGACAGCCGCACCGTGACGACGGAGACGGCCAGCACCTCCACGGCCCGCCCGGTCGGGGCGACCCCGGGCAGCAGCCACGGCAGCTCGCGGTCGTGGACGAACGACACGACCGACTCCTCCACCACCCGGAACTTGTCCACCGTGCGGGAGACCCGGCGGAAGGCGAGCCCGGACGGCCGGTGCGGCACGACGTCCTCGGCGAGGTAGCGGCGCAGGCCGTCCCCGGTGGCCCCGGTGCCGGCGGGCACGTTGAGCAGCGCGCAGTCGGGCGCGGTGACGGCCAGCGCCGCGTCGACGTCGCCCCGGCCGTGCACGGCCTCGTGGAAGGTGTCCCGGATCCGCTCGTTCTGCCACAGCAGCTGCTGGATCCCGATGGTCATGCCGTCCTCCGGACGGGGAACGCCCCGGTCCCGACGTTCCGGGACCGGGGCGTACCCGCTCGCTCGCTCAGCCGATGCCCACCCTGTCCGGGTACCGGGTCTTGAGGAAGCTCTTGCAGAACTCCCCGTTCGTCTCGATCCCGATCCGGGTCAGCCTGGCCCGCCGCAGGTGCAGCGGCACCTGCGCCGAGCTGACCCGGCTGCCGTCCTGGTGGAGCAGCAGCGGCGCGTCGTCGTCGTGCGGCAGGCCGAGCTGGGCCCGGCGCGACCGCAGCCGGTCGAGGTCACCCGACGGCGGCGCGGCCCCGAGGGTGAGCTCGGCGAGCTCCTCGGGCCCCACCCCGGCGTCGACCAGCGGCCGGGCCACGCGGTCCTGCCCGGCGACGACGGCCTTGTTGAGGAACGTCCGGCGCAGCTCGTCGAGCTCGTCGGTGGCCTCGCCGTCGAACGTGGCGACGAAGCCCGCCTGGGCCGCGACCCCACCGTTGATCTCGGTGGAGGCGTGGTGGTCGGCCAGGGTGACGTCCGCGCGCGTGACCCCCTCGACGGCGGACACCGCGTCGAACGCGTCGGCCACCATGAGGAAGGAGAAGTTCGGCGCGCAGAAGAAGGTGGGCAACCGCAGCACGACGGTCGCCACCCCCTCCTCGGACACGGTGCACGACTCGACGAAGTCGAGGTCGGTGACCGGCTCGTCCAGCTCCGGGTCGAGCACCGTGTCCAGGGCACGCCAGACGGCGTCCCGGAGAGCACTCACGCCTGCGCCCCCGCGATGTCCTCGACCAGCTCACCGCCGGGGGCGAGGTTCTCGTCCGCCGTGGTGGGCAGCTGGCACTCGGCGGGCACGTCGATGTCGTAGAGCCGGGCCGCGTTGAGGCCCAGGATCTTCTTCTTCGTGGCCGTGGTCAGCTTCGGGTAGTCGGTGAAGGCGTCGTCGTCGGGGATCTGGTAGTCGACCAGGCCCTCGATCTGCCACTTCGGCGTCCAGATGTTGTAGTCGCTGCCGAAGGTCAGGCGGTCCTCGCCGACCCAGAACAGCAGCTCGCCGAGCACCTTGGCGAAGAACTTCGGCCGCGCGTGCATCAGCCCGCCGATGACCACCGAGCAGCCCGCGTAGACGTTGGGCTCCTGCACCGCCATGAACGCGAAGTCCTCGATGCGCGGGATGCCCGCGTGCTCGATGATGAAGTTCAGCTCCGGGAAGTCGCTCGCCGCCTGGTCGATGTCGTCGGCGTTGAACGCGTCCTTGTTGAGCGGCCAGATCGTCGGGCCCTTGTGGGCGTGCATGTTCTTGATGCCCAGCTCCTGGCACTTCTCCAGGAACTTGTAGGCCTCGGGGTCGGTCAGCTTCCAGCCGCGGGAGCCGTTCTCGTGCCATTCCGCGGTGTAGAGCTTCACGCCCTTGAGGTTCCAGCGCTTGGCGTCCTCCTCGAGCTGCTTGAGGCCCGCCTCGCCGTCGCGCGGGTCCCAGCGCCCGTTGACGATGAGCTTGTCCGCGTACTTCTCCACGAGCGCGCCGTTGCGCTCGGCGGTGTTGAAGCCCTCGGTGTACCAGTACTTGAGGTACGTCGACTGGAAGATCGCCTTGTCGACGTAGCCCTCCTCGAAGACGTCGCGGATCAGGTCGTCCTCGGAGACCTTGAGGTACTTCTCGTAGTCCCAGTGGGTCTCCGGCGGGGCGAGCTGGTGGTAGCCGTAGAAGCAGTCGATCCAGCCCTTGGCGTACTGCTCACGGCCCTCTCGCCAGTTCTCGCGGCTGGCGTCCCAGTAGTGCATGTGGGCGTCGACGATGAAGTACTTCTCGCCATCTTTCTCATACATGTGGTGGGACTCCCTTATCTATGGAACCAGGATCGCGCGTCCGCGGACCCTGCCGGCGTCGAGATCGTGGAGTGCGTCGAGTGCGGCATCGAGGGGGTACTGCTTCGTGTGCAGGGTGACCTTCCCGGCCTGCGCCAGGACCATCAGCTCGGACAGGTCGGCGTAGGTGCCGACGATGTTGCCGATGACGTTCTTCTCCCCGCCCACGAAATCCAGCGTGGGGGCCGTGAAGGTGCCGCCGTAGCCCAGGACGAAGTCCGACCCGGCCGGGGCGGTCATCGCCCAGGCGTCGTTCTCGGCGCCCTGCTCGGCGACGAAGTCGAAGACGACGTCACCGCCGAGCCCGTTCGTCAGGTCCTTGACGGCGTCGACGTGCGAGCCGTCGGCGAGGACGGTCTCGTCGGCGCCGATCTGCTTGGCCAGCGCCAGCGCGTCGGGGTTGCGGTCGACGACGACGATGCGCGTGCCCGTGATCGCGGCGAGGGTCTGGATCGCGATGTGGCCGAGGCCGCCCGCGCCCTGCACGACGGCGGTGGTGCCGGGGTAGAGCAGCGGCACCGCCTTGCGCACGGCGTGGTAGGCCGTGATGCCCGCGTCGGCGAGCGCGGCGACGTCGGCCGGGTTGGTGCTGGGGTCGAGCTTGATGCAGGCCCGCGCGGTGGTGCGCAGGTACTCGGCCATGCCGCCGTCGTTGTTGGACAGGCCGGGGAAGAAGGCCGCCTCGCACTGCATGTCGCGCCCGCGGCGGCAGGCCAGGCACAGGCCGCAGGAGGGCTGCGGGTGCAGGATCACCGTGTCGCCGACGGCGACGTTGGTGACCCCCGCGCCGATCTCGTGCACCCACCCGGCGTTCTCGTGGCCGATGACGTAGGGCAGTTCGGGCGCCATCGCCTCGGACCAGTCCCCGTTGATGATGTGCAGGTCGGTGCGGCAGACGCCGGCACCGCCGACCTTCACGATGACGTCGAGCGGGCCCTGGATGGTGGGCTCCGGTATGTCGTCGATCTTCGGATCGGAGTGGTACGCGTGCACACGGACGGCCTTCACCGGTGGACCTCCTCGGACGTCGCTGTCCCTCGGATCACAGTCGCACGTGCTGCCGCTCACAACCCGGCTCATTCCGCAGAGCGAGAAAACGGACAAAACTCCTCACGGTTGGGGTAGGGTTACCCGTGAGTAAGGTAGGCGCATGGCGACGGACACGAGCTGGGTCGGCGCGGCGATGGGGCAGTCGGTCCCCTGGGTCCGCGAGGCCGGCATCACCTTCGACGAGACCACCCCGCAGCGCTGCACGGCGCACCTGCCCGACGCGGCGCAGCGGCACAACCACGTGGGCGGCCCGCACGCGGCGATGATCTTCGGTCTGGGCGAGACCGCGTCCGGGGCGGTCGGGCTGGCCGCCTTCGGTGCGACGATGGACCGGGCGACCCCGCTCGTCGTGTCCTCCGAGATCGCCTACCTCAAGCTGGCCAAGGGCCCGCTCACCGCCGTCGCGGTGCTGGACCGCGACCCCGCCGACGTGCTCGCCGAGCTCGACGCCGGCACCCGCCCCGAGTTCACGGTGGGCGTCACGATCACCGACGCCGAGGGCCGCGAGACCACCCGCATGACGGTCGTCTGGACCCTGCGCCCGCACCGCTGACCCCGGCCGGCCGGGTGGAGGATCCGGCGGGGGAGGCCCGGCGGGTCTAGCGTCTGCGCCGTGCATGTGGTGATCGCGGGTGGACACGGGAAGATCGGGCTGCGGCTGGCGGCGCTGCTCGCCGGGCGCGGGGACACGGTGCTGGGGCTGGTGCGCAACCCCGACCACGTCGCCGACCTGGAGACCGCCGGGGCCGCGGCCGCGGTGTGCGACCTGGAGTCGGCGCGCGTGGACGAGGTCGCCGGGCACCTGGGCGGCGCCGACGCCGTGGTCTTCGCCGCGGGCGCCGGGCCGGGCAGCGGCGTCGCGCGCAAGGACACCGTCGACCGCGCCGCGGCGGTCCTGCTCGCCGACGCCGCGCACCTGGCCGGGGTGCGCCGCTACCTGCTCGTCTCCTCCACCGGCGTGGACGACCCGCCCGCGCCCGGCACGGACGAGGTGTGGGCGGCCTACCTGCGGGCGAAGAAGGCCGCCGAGGACGCGCTGCGCGCCACCGACCTGGAGTGGACGATCCTGCGCCCGGGCCGGCTGACCGACGACCCCGGCACCGGGAAGGTGCTGCTCGCCCCGCCGCCCGTCGAGCGCGGGGACGTCACCCGCGACGACACCGCCGCCGTGCTCGCCGCGCTGCTGGAGACCCCGACCTCCGCCGGGCTGGTCCTGGAGCTGCGGTCGGGCGCGACCGACCTGTTCGAGGCCGTGAAGGGGCTGGGATGACCGGGACCGGGACGACCGAGTTCGACGTCGTCGTGATCGGCGGCGGCGCGGTGGGCGAGAACGCCGCCGACTACGCCACCAGGGCCGGGCTGTCGGCCGCGATCGTGGAGGCCGAGCTGCTCGGCGGCGAGTGCTCGTACTGGGCGTGCATGCCGTCGAAGGCGCTGCTGCGCACCGGGCACGCGGCCGCCGCGCTGCGCCGCCTGCCCGGCACGACCGCGGAGTTCGACCCGCAGGCCGTGCTGCGCAGGCGCGACGGCTTCACCCACGACTGGGACGACACGAGCCAGGTCGAGTGGGCCGAGGGCGCCGGGATCACGGTGCTGCGCGGCCACGCGCGGATCACCGGCGAGCGGCGGGTCGAGGTCGCCGGCGAGACGGTCACCGCGCGGCACGCCGTCGTCGTGTGCACGGGGAGCACGCCGGTGACGCCGCCCGTTCCGGGCCTGGACACCGTCCGCACCTGGTCCTCCCGCGACGCGACGTCGACGAAGGAGGTGCCGCCGCGCCTGGGCGTGCTGGGCGGCGGCGTGATCGGCTGCGAGCTGGCGCTGGCGTTCCGGCGGCTCGGGTCGGAGGTCGTGCTGCTGCAGAACGGCCCGGCGCTGCTGCCCGCCATGGAGCCCTTCGCCGGCGAGCGGGTCGCCGCCGCGCTGCGCGAGGAGGGCGTCGACCTGCGGCTGGACACCCACCTCGACTCGGTCGCGGCCGACGGCGGCGCGATCGCGCTGCACGTCGGCGGGGAGACCCTCGTCGTCGACGAGCTGCTCGTCGCGACCGGGCGGCGCCCGAACACCGCCGAGGTCGGGGTCGAGGCCGTCGGGCTGGAGCCCGGCGAGCCCCTGCGGGTCGACGACTCCGGGCTGGTCCTGGGCGTCGACGGCGGCTGGCTCTACGCCGCAGGCGACGTCACCGGCCGCGCCCCCCTGACCCACCAGGGCAAGTACGCGGCCCGGATCGTCGGCGCGGCCGTCGGCGCCCGGGCCCGCGGCGAGCAGGCCGAGCCCGCGCCGTGGAGCGAGTACGGCGCCACGGCCGACCACGGGGCCGTGCCGCAGGTGGTGTTCACCGACCCCGAGGTCGCCTCCGTGGGCCGCACCGCCGCGCAGGCCCGGGAGGCCGGGATCGCCGTGCGGGTCGTCGACCTGCCGATCGCGGTCGGCGGCTCGTCGCTGCAGGCCGACGGCTACGACGGCGCGATGCGGATGGTCGTCGACACCACCCGCGAGGTGCTCGTCGGCGTGACGTTCGTCGGCCAGGACGTCGCCGAGCTGCTGCACGCGGCCACGGTCGCGATCGTCGCCGAGGTCCCGATGGCGCGGCTCTGGCACGCGGTGCCGGCCTACCCGACGATCAGCGAGGTCTGGCTGCGGGCGATGGAGGCCTACCGCTCCGGCGGGTAGCCGGGGCGGTCGGGCTGGTCAGGGCGCGGTCTGGGTGAGCGCGGCGGCGAGCCCGAGCGTGACGGCCATGAGCCCCACCTCCAGGCCCGCCCAGCGCAGCACGGGCAGCGCGCCGGTGGCGAGCCGGCGCCGGGCCAGCCCGCCGAGCCCGGCCAGCAGCACGAGCGCGACGGCCTTCCCGACGACGAGCAGCCCGTAGTCGCTGGTGAGCAGCGCGGACCAGCCCTGCAGCCGCACCTGCGCGGCCAGCACGCCGGTGACGGCGACGGCCACCACGCACACCCCGGCCAGCCGCGAGAACCGCGGCAGCGCGCCCGCGAGCAGGGCGCGGTGGCCCGCGACGAGCACGATCAGCCCGCCGAGCCCGCCGACCCACAGCGCGGCGGCCCCGGCGTGCAGGGCCGCGGTGACGACGGCGAGCTGGTGGTCCGGGGCCGAGCCGGCGTGCCCGGTGACCGCCGGCGTCAGCACCCCGAGCAGGGCCGCGACCAGCGGGATCCGCACCGGCACCCGCTCGGGGTCGCGCAGCCGGACGGCCGCGCAGCCCAGCACCACCAGCGCGCAGCCCGCCGTCAGCACCATGCCGCGCCCCGCGGACAGCTGCAGCGACCAGCGCAGCACCTCGTCGGCGGTGACCCGGCCGGGGCTGCGGCCGAACGCGTCCGCGGTGCGCAGCGCGATCCCGGCCAGCACCAGCGCGGCCCAGAGGCCGCCGAGCACGAGCAACGCCCGGTCGACGAGGCGCCGGACGCGGGCGGCGTCGTGGCGGGTGCGCGGGTCGGGGGCCGGGAGCAGGACGATCACGAGCGCGAGGCCGACGCACGTCACGCCCGCGACGTCGGCCGCGGCGCGCGCGGCGGCGACCGTGGCGAGCAGCGGGCGGTCGGCCGCCGCCCCGGCGATCCCGGCCGCGGCGGCGGTGCCCACCGCGAGCG